>NZ_LR215031.1:300000-576641 GCF_900660635.1 Mycoplasmopsis gallopavonis | reverse complement strand
TAGATTAAAGGTTGCGTTAATAATTTTAGATTTAATGTTTTCTAAAATATCTTTCATTTTACTCCTATCTATTTCTGATTTTATCTAAAACAATTGCAGTAGCACAAGCTACATTTAAACTTTCAAAAGAAATTGGGATATAAACTTTAACATCAGCTAAATCTCAAAGTTCCTTGCTAATTCCTTGTCCTTCATTACCAACAACAACTACAATCTTATTTTTAGGAAAAACCACATCATTTAATTTTTGAGCTTGTGGATCTAATAAAGTTTCATAAACTTGAAAATTAGATTCTTTGAGTGTTTCTAAATTTACTTTGAGATTATTTGAAAGAATTAAATTCAAATCAAATAAAGCACCTTGTGATGAGCGAATAATTTTAGAATTATACGGATCTATTTGTTCTAAAATTACAGTATCAAAATCAAACGCTTTAGCTAAACGTAAATTGTTCCAATATTACCCGGATCTTGTAGTTTATTTAAAACCAATACTTTATTCATTTTTTGAAGATTAACTAAAGATTCAAATGAAGTAATATTACTTAATTTAGTTACTTTTGCAACTACATTTTGCGGTGTCACAGTCGTGCTTAAATAATTCATAAGATCAGATGTAATTAAAGTTGAATTAGAGTATTTAGCGTGATCTAAAACTTCATAAATTTCTAATTTTAAATTCCGTTTTAAAGCTTCATCGACAAGATGATATCCTTCAATTAAAAAAGCATTTTCTTGATCACGATATTTTTTTGCTGTAATTTTTTTAATTCTTTAATTTTCGGATTAGTTTTACTTGTTAAAATCATTATCAATGAGGTAATTTTTCCTTTTTCTACTTCGAATTTAGATAAATCTTGAAAATCTAATTGACGCATCACTTCAAAACCTAAAATACTTACACAATTAGCCAAATTAATAGAACGCATCGCAGAAACCATCGGAATTCTAATGCAATTTGATAAATTATTTTGAAGAATTTGCTTATCAATTCCTGTTGATTCTCTTCCGAACATTAATCAAACTTCCTTGGTTTGATCATAAACTTCTTGATAATTAATATCACTATATAAATTTAAACCATAGCGAGTAACATAATAAATTTGTTTATCATGATATTTTTTGTAAAAATCTTCATATGATGCATGAACTTCATGTCTAATATCAGAAAGCATTCTTCCCGCACCATATCTACGTAATCATTTGGGATGCAAATCAAAACCAATTGGTTTAATAATATGAAGTTTTGCTCCAAGAGCAAAACATGTCCGAATAATATTTCCTGTATTTGGACAAATTTCGGGTTGATATAAAACTATATTTAACATGTTTATATTATAAAGAAAAAACACACGTGAGTGTGTTTTTTATGAATGAAATAAATATACAAAATTACTTATTGCTATTTGAATGTTAATTCTGTAAAGTAACACCAAAAAGTTTAGAAAACTATTTCTCGAGTGAGAATGTGGAATTGAAAATAAATGAAAGAAGTATTACTTACTAAAATTAACTAGCTTTAAATAAATTGTAGGTAAATCCTTTAAGTCCTAAATTTAAGGCTTAAAGCAACTATTTGACCAGAATAAATTACTTTTAGACTTAAATCTCATCAAAAAATTTACATGAAAAAATATTCATTTTTTACTTCCACATTTATATTATAAACCTAAAAGGAAAAATTAAAAAATCTTAACTAGCAATTTTCAAAAATAAAATTTTATAAAAAGTATAAAAAGCTACTTTTTTGAGCTAAAAATAATCTTTTTAAGTAATTTATGTAAAAACTGCAAAAAAATTCAAAAATCCATCTTGAAAACTTAAAAAGATTTTAAAAATCACTTTTAAAAACTTATACAACTTAAAAACTATATTAAAAAGAAAAATACCAAACTTTTGTTTGGTATTTTTAAGTATGATTCTGGTTTGTAAAAACTATTTAATAATTTTTGTTACTGAACCAGCACCAACTGTACGTCCACCTTCACGGATTGAGAATTTTGTTCCTTCTTCAACAGCGATAGGTGCGATTAATTTAACTTTTAAGTTAACGTTTTCACCTGGCATAACCATTTCACGTCCAGCTTCAAATTCAACTCCACCTGTTACATCTGTTGTGCGGAAGTAGAATTGAGGTTTATAGTTTTTGAAGAATGGTGTGTGACGTCCACCTTCTTCTTTTTTAAGTACATAAATTGCAGCTTCGAATTCTGTGTGAGGAACGATTGATCCTGGTTTAGCTAAAACTTGTCCACGTTCAACTTCTTCACGGTTAACTCCACGAAGTAATAATCCTGCGTTATCTCCAGCCATAGCTTCTTTAAGGTTTTTACGGAACATTTCGATTCCTGTAACAACTGTTTTCTTAGTAGGTTTTAATCCAACGATTTCAACTTCATCGTTTAATTGTAATTTACCACGTTCAACACGTCCTGTTGCAACAGTTCCACGTCCTGTAATTGTGAAAACGTCTTCAACAGCCATTAAGAATGGTTTGTCAAATTCTTTAACTGGTGTTTCGATGTATGAATCAACAGCGTCCATAAGTTCCATAATTTTAGCTTCGTATTTTTCATCACCTTCAAGTGCTTTTAAAGCTGATCCACGGATAATTGGAGCGTTATCTCCGTCAAATCCGTATTCTGAAAGAAGTTCACGAATTTCAACTTCAACTAATTCGATCATGTCTTCTTCACCTTCTAACATATCACATTTGTTTAAGAAAACAACCATACGTGGTACACCAACTTGTTTTGAAAGAAGGATGTGTTCACGTGTTTGAGGCATAGGTCCATCTGTTGCAGCAACAACTAAGATAGCTCCGTCCATTTGAGCTGCCCCTGTAATCATGTTTTTAACGTAGTCAGCGTGACCTGGACAGTCTACGTGTGCGTAGTGTCTTTTTTCTGTTTGATATTCGATGTGTGATGTGTTAATTGTAATTCCACGTGCTTTTTCTTCTGGTGCGTTATCGATTGAAGCGTAATCACGAGCTTCTGATAATCCTTTTTTAGCTAATGTTGTAGCAATAGCTGCTGTTAATGTAGTTTTACCGTGGTCAACGTGTCCGATTGTTCCAACGTTAACGTGTTCTTTACTACGGTCAAAATCTAATTTTGCCATATTATTCCTTTCCAATCTAATTTATATTATTTTATTAGATAAATATATGTGTTCTAGCGCTAAAACCAACCAAAGCCTAGTCTTTCACCTAGGTCCTGTCCTTAATAATTTAATTAGCAATATATATTTTAGCAAATAAAATAAAAATAAATTAACCTGTCATATTTAAATTATTATGTAATTTTTTAAAAATTTATAAATATATTTTAGCAAAAAAAGATATTTACAAAATTTGACAAATTTATAAATAAACTTCTTGAATTTTCTAAATATATAAAATAAAAATTATTAAAAAGACATAATTTCAAAAAAATATTTCTTAGCTATTTTTGGAGTTATAAACTAGAATGATCAAGGTTCATGGAACTGGAAAACTTTCCACAGTTGGGAACTATTTATTTACCAAATATCAAAAAAATAAGATAATTTAAATACATATTAAGAAATTTTCTTTTTTAATGTGTCTAAGATAATGAATATTATTTAAATAAAAAGGATGTTATATATGAATCAAACAAAATTTGATACAAAAGAATATTTAGAAAAAGTGCATGCCTGATGAAGAGCTGCTAACTATCTTTCAGTAGGGCAAATTTATTTAAGAAATAACCCACTTTTAGAAGGTGGATTAAAAGCTGAAGACGTTAAAATGTATCCAATCGGACACTGAGGAACAATTCCAGGGCAAAACTTAATCTATGCTCACTTAAACCGTGTAATTAATAAATATGATCTTGAAATGTTTTACATTGAAGGTCCTGGACACGGTGGACAAGTTATGATTTCTAACTCATACCTTGACGGAAGCTACACAGAATTATTCCCAGAAATTACAAAAGATACAGAAGGTCTTAAGAGAATGTTCAAAAGATTCTCATTCCCTGGTGGAACAGCTAGCCACGCTGCACCTGAAACACCTGGTTCAATTCACGAAGGTGGAGAATTAGGTTACTCACTTTCACATGCTACAGGAGCAATTTTAGATAACCCACAAGTTATTGCTGCTACAGTTATCGGTGATGGTGAAGCAGAAACAGGTCCATTAGCTGCTGGATGATTCAGTTCATCATTCATTAACCCAGTAAATGACGGAACAGTTTTACCTATTTTACATATTAATGGTGGAAAAATTTCTAACCCTACAATTATGGCTCGTAAAACAAACGAAGAAATTAAAAGCATGTTATTTGGATATGGATGAGATGCAATTTTCGTTGAAGCCGATGTAAATGATCAAGTAGGTATTCATGCACAAATGGCTGCTAAATTTGACGAAGCAATCGAAAAAATTCAAGCTATTAGAGCAGAAGCTGCTAAAAAAGGTGCAGAAAATGCTACAAGACCTTTATGACCTGCACTTGTTGTGCGTACACCAAAAGGTTGAACATGTCCACACAAAATTGAAGGTTTAACATACGAAGGAAGCTTCAGAGCACACCAAGTTCCATTACCTGTAACATCAGAAAATCCAAAAATGTTACAAGAATTAGAAGACTGATTAATGTCATATAAACCAGCTGAATTATTCAATGCTGACGGAAGCTTTAAAGCAGAATATGCTGAAATTGCTCCAAAAGGTTTAAAACGTATGGGACTTACACCTATTACAAATGGTGGAATTGATCCAAAACCACTTGATTTACCAAAATGACAAGATTTTGCAATCGAAATTGGTAAACCAGGTTCTAAGAAAGACCAAGATATGGTTAACGCTGGTAAATACTATGCAAAAGTTATCCAAATGAACCCTACAAACTTCCGTGCTTTTGGACCAGATGAAACTAAATCAAATAGATTATTTGACATTCTTAAAGTTACAAACCGTCAATGATTAGAAAGAGTAGATGCTGAATTAGATGAAGCTGTTGGACCAGTTGGAAGATTAATTGACTCACAACTTTCAGAACACCAAGCAGAAGGTATTTTAGAAGGTTATGTATTAACAGGACGTCACGGATTCTTTGCTTCATACGAATCATTCTTAAGAGTTGTTGATTCAATGCTTACACAACACATGAAATGAGTTGCAAAAGCAAGAAAAGTTCACTGAAGAAATGATTACCCATCACTTAATGTTATTGCTACTTCTACAGCATTCCAACAAGACCACAACGGGTATACACACCAAGACCCAGGTATTTTAGGACACTTAGCTGATAAAAAACCTGAATTAATCAGAGAATACTTACCAGCGGACTCAAACTCATTATTAGCTGTTTTAGAAAAAACATTAAAAGAAAGAGATGTAATTAACTTAATCGTTGCTTCAAAACAACCAAGAGAACAATGATTTACAAAAGAAGAAGCAGCTGAATTAGTTGAAAAAGGTCTTAAAGTTATTGATTGAGCTTCAACAGTTAAAGATGGTGAAGAACCTGATTTAGTACTTGTATCTTCAGGTACAGAACCTACATTAGAACTTTTAGCAACAGCAGAATACTTACACACACAATACCCATCATTAAAATTCAGATTTGTTAACGTTGTTGATTTATTAAGATTACGTCACCCAAGTCTTGACCCAAGAGGTCTTTCAGATGAAGAATTTGATGCTATCTTCACAAAAGATAAACCAGTTGTATTTGCATTCCACGGATACGAAGGATTATTAAGAGATATCTTCTTCTCACGTAAAAACCACAACTTACATCCACATGGATATAGAGAAAACGGAGATATTACAACTTCATTCGACATTCGTTTAATGAGTGATATGGATAGATACCACATGTCACAAACAGCAGCTAAAGCAGTATTTGGAGCAAAAGCTGATGACTTTGTTAAACTTATGGATGAAAAAATTAAATTCCACAAACAATACATTCAAGAAGTTGGAATTGACGAAGATGAAGTTAGATTCTGACAATGAAAAGGTCTTAACAAATAATTTAAGACACTCACCACAAACATAAAGCATAAATGCTTTATGTTTTTTTATTTTTAAACAGCAATAAAAAAATCTGAAATATAATCAAAACCTGCGTTTCCAAGTTGTAATGAAGAAAAAAACGAATACACCTACAAATAAGGCGTATTCGTTTTTTGTACTTTTAAATTACAATGATAGACCATCAACCGCATATTGAAAATCACAATATATTTTGTTTAATTCATTATGTTCTGGGTCTAAATTATTCTTGATTTCACTTACAACTTTACCATTCACAGTCTTTGTTGTGATTGTTATAAGTTTCAATGCATCTATAAACATATTCATTGTGAGTTTTTGAATCTCTCCATTATCTTTATAAAATTTCTTTAATTTATAAATGCAATATTTCAAAACAATTAGAGACAAAAAGCATAAAAATACATGAGATTGAATATGCTCGTCTTTATAAACGTACATCGGTCTAACTTCGATTGCTGATTTTAAAGTTCTGAATCCTTCTTCCACTTTTCATTGTCCCTTATATATTTCATTCGCTTCTTTTGAATCTATGTTTGTTATGTTGGTTTCAATCATATAAAAGCCATCTTCATTAGCTACTTTTTTAATTTTTTCGATATTTAATCTTCCGACTGTTTTACCATCTACATCCATATACTTTTTCTTATATTCTGGAACCAAAGCACTTAATGGCAATTCACCGTTAATAGACTTTTTCTCCAATTTATTAATAAGATTTTGTCTTTTTATTTTGTCTAAAGTTTGTTTTGAAGGGCTAAAATAGATAAATTGTTTTCTAAAAGTATCGCTATATCTTTTTTTATTTTTGTTTTTAGCTCAAACAGATTGGACGAATCTAGATTTAGTAAAATAATCATTTTCTTGAACAAATCCTTGATCATTTACTATAAATGCTTTATCTTCTTTTCCAAGAATATCAATACGTTTCTGAACTATATATTTATATCCTTTTTGTTCTAAATATCTTAAATTTGCATTTTGACTAATACCTTTATCAGCAACTATTACTGTGTCTTTTGTTTTGTAAATTCTTTGCATTTCGACTAAAAATTTCACAAGAGTTTTAGAATCTGCAGTATTTCCTTCGAAAACTTTATAGTGAAAAGGAATACCATTATTATCAACTGCCATAGCCACAACAATTTGATCTTCATCATGTTTTCCATCTTTAGAAAAACCTCTTTGTCTCAAACCATCTCTTGAAAAACTTTGAAAATAAACAGTTGTATTATCAAAATGCATTAATTTTGTGTTTCTAGTTGTCAATTCTTGCATTTTGTTATAAATATTGACTAAAATTGTATTTTTATATTCTAAAAAAGTATCAAAATAGTTATAAATTGAAGATTTTTTTATATCTATCTCATGTAAAAAGTCATTTTTGTTTTTGTATTGACAAATATAACTTCTTGGTTGAATTATTCTTGTTGCAACAATAAATTCCAATACTTCTTCTAAAGATTTGTGTTTAGTTTTCGGTAACCCTTTAAATAAATCTAGTTCTTTAATTACTTTATAAATCAATTCAATACCAACGTTTTTTACATTTGTTTCAACAGATGTCGGGTTAAGCAATTGGAAAAATTTGGTTTTAACTTCAATTTTATCTTCTCCAACAGGAACCAATCTAGCAATTGGTTTTAAATCATCGATGTTTTGTAGAGAATATTTTTCTTTAATTTCTTCTCAATAACCTAATCCAACTAAATTACCAATCCCTTTACCATATCCTTTTGATATTCCTAATGCAATGTAAATTCCTTTTGGGTTTTTTCTTTTATACAGAATGTAGTTACTCATATCTATATTATACATTATTATCATTGTAATCATTGTAAAAAGTTAAAATAATTGAAAATGGTACTTATATACAATGTATATAAGTAATAAGGTAAAAGGTATAAAAAAGAGCTTCCAACTTGGAAACTCAGGGCAATAAAAAAATCTGAAATATAATCAAAAAATCATAAACTACTAAAAATATTTAAAAACATTTAAAATTATTTATATATAGACTTTTTCGAAAAAGGAGATATGATGAGAATTTCAGATATCAAAAAAATTGCACATAATATTCTTGAAAATAAAAATATAGAAAATAGTTTTATAGAATATAAAAAATCAGCAATTTTCAAGGATAAAATTTTAAAAACAGCTTGTGCTTTTGCGAATAATTATATGAATGACGAAATAGGTCTTTTATTCATCGGAGTTGAAGAAGTAAATAATATTGAAACAAAAGAAAAAGCAATACCAAAAAGACCAATAACAGGAATAAGTGAGTCTCAAATTGAGTCGACAGAAAATGAATTAAAGTCATTATTGTCTAATATACATCCAAAAATTAATTATAAAATTCTCAATGATAAGATAGATGATAAATATTATATTATTATAGCTGTTGAAAGCAGTAGTCAAGGTCCTTTTCAAACAAGCGAAAAAGCAGAAAAAGATAAAAATATTAGACTAAAACAAGGAAGATATATTAGGGTAGGTAGGGAATCTAGATTACCAAATCCAATGGAAGAATTTGAACTATTAAAAAAATTTGCTAATTTCTCATTTAGTTCTAATTTAAATGATTATGCAACAATAGATGATTTAAGTTACGAATATATGAAAGAGTATTTATTGCAAACGGGAGCGAAAAAAGATATTATAAAGATGCCTAAACTTGAAATGGCAAAAAGTATGGGGTTAGTAAGTTCTAGCGAGCATGGAAAAATTTATAGAGCAAAAAATTTTGCAGTATTAATGTTTGCTGAAAAACCTAATAAATTCATTCCAAATGCACATGTTGAAATAATAAGAGAAATACAAAATACTGATAAAATGGAATCTAAAAAATTTGATGGGCCTATTTGGATTCAAGTCAAACAAGTAAATAATTTTTTTCAAGAGAACATTTTATCTTCATACACAATAAGAGATCCTAATAAAATAAAACATAAGATTATATACAATTATCCTTTAACAGCATTTAAAGAAATTGCCACTAATGCAATTTTACATAAAGAGTACGATATTCCACAATATGTAGGAATTTATGTTTATAAAGATAAAATTTCATTTATAAATCATAACAGACCCCTTCCTCCAATAACTATTGAAGCACTTAACAAAGAAACAACATTTGATAGAAGACAATATTTGAATAAAGAAATTAAAGATATGTTTTATTCGTTGAAATTAATAGAATCATTTGGTTCTGGAATAAGAAGAGCAAAAGATGCACTTTCTAAAAATTCTTCGCCTGCTTTAATTTTTTATCCTGAAAATGGTAATGAAAATTACACAAATGCAGTAATGCAAATCAACAAAGAATTTTTAAAAGACACAAACAACATTAAAACTACCCAAGAAACTACCCAAGAAACTACCCAAGAAACTACCCAAGAAATCACGATTGAAAGATCAGTTCCAGATAAAATAATTGAATTAATGGCACTTTACCCAAATATAACAGCAAGACAAATTGCAAGAAATTTAAAAATATCATTTGATGGTGTTCGTTATCATATAAAAAAATTATTAAAAGAAGGTTCTATTTCAAGAGAAGGTTCTACTAAGTCTGGAAAGTGAATAATTAAAAAAGATAAATTTTAATAAATATTAACTATATAAAAAAATAACAAGAATATTCTTGTATATTAGGATAAATAAATTAGACACTTAACGTCGCATGTGTTAAAAAACCATGCGGCGTTTTTCAATTTAAATTTGATTGAGGTCTTTCGAGGTTATATCAAGAAAAATATTTAGATATGATTAAATTCACTTCGCTATCTAACATTTTATCAGTTTCATAAAAATCTAATAATTCTCTTTGAATTAATGCAAAAATAAATTCGGAAGGTCTATTTGCTAATGAATTACCTTTTGGAGACATTGATTGTTTAGTATTTACATTTTTTAAAAATTTAGAAAAGGCAAAATTTGCATATTCAATTCCGTGATCTGAATGAAAAATAGTAGGTTTGATTTGATGTTTATCAAGAGTATCTTGAACAAGCTTTATAGTAGATGCAGAATCTCTTATATCCGATAAAGTTCAATTTAAAACAGTGTTACTAAAAGTTTCGGTGATAACATGAAGAAATCTCATTCCTTCTTTTGTTTTAATAAATTTAATATCTGCATGTAATTTTTCACCAAAATAATTTGATTTAAAATTTCCTTGAACTAAATCTGATGCTCAGATTCTAGAGAATTTTACCTCTTTGTTTTTCTTTGATTTTTTCTTTTGATATGCTCTTGATTTATATTGATTAAATTCATAATTTAGTCTAAATAAATATGAAGAAATTCTTTTTTGGTGCGTTAATAAGTATTTTTGATAAAGTTTATCTCTTCCTATAACAAAATTAGAATTTTTAGCTTCTAAATTAATTCAATTAATTAATTCATGATCAATATATTTCTTTTTGTCAATTTTTTCTTTCTTAGAATAAGAGTAATAAAAAGAAGTTCGATTTAATTTCAAAACTAATGAAATTTTTGAAATATTTCTAAATTGTTTACTTTTTTCTTCTTTTCTTTTTCTAATTTTTTCAAAAATTTCTTGTTGTTTTACTCCTCTTTCTTCCAAAATTTCTTCCATAATATCCTGATAAAGATCTCTATCTTCCTCACACAATTCATTGATGCTAACTCTTTTTCTTCTTCCTGAGTTAGGTTTTTTACTTTTACCTGATTTACTTTCTAAATTATTCATGTTGAAATTATATATTTTTATCCAACTCTTTAATAAAGCTTTCGCTCTTCTATAAGGATTTTCATGCTTACCCTCTTTTCTTTGTTTTATGATTTGATATCTTTCTCAAAAATCTTCAACAAAAGTTATAATCGCTATTTCAAAACCTTCTTTTTGGTAAATGTGGATATATTTTAATTTTTGTTCTTTTGTAAATTGTTTTAAACGCATAAAAAAGACACACTCCTTTCTTTTTGGAATGTGTCTAATTTTTTTATCCTGATTTAATATTTAGGAGGTATTATGAGACAATTAAAGGCACATGAATGATTAGAACTATTCGATAGTTATGAAGATTACAAAAATAATTTGATATCAAAAAATGATTTTGAACTTAAATATTATTCAATCAGAGGTTTTAGTTTTTTTGATAGAAAATTCAATGAGGCTAAAAAATATTTTGTCTTCAAGTATAACAGATATAATTTAGGAATGATAAATATAGAATCGCAAACAGGTAAATCATCTAAAAAAGGTAAAGGGTCAGGTAGACCAAAAAGGCAAAAAATTACTCCTATTGAAATTGTAAAAAAGGAATGAGAAAAAATGCCTAAGGAACAATTGATTGAAATTTTAGAAATTTATAAAGACTCTTTTGATAGAAATAATATTGAAGTTGATATTTCTAAAATTAAGAAATCTTCACTTTCTACAAGAAAATTGGGCCTATGCTTTAATAAATCTAAGTCAACAATTCACAATCTAAAAACTAAAGAGCAGCAAACAAGAAAAAAATCTGTAAATACTAAATATGATGAATTAATAATTAAGTCATTTAAGAAAAATAAGGGTTTGTTTGGTAGAAAAAGATTGGAAAGTTATATTAGAACAAAATTCCAAATAGATCTAAATTATAGGACTATTGGTAGAGCGATGAGAAGATTAAACTTATTTTGTTTAATCAGAAGAAAGAAAATAGATAGAGAACAAAAGAACACAAACGTAAAATTTATAGATCTTGTTAATCGTGATTATCACGGAGAGACAAGCCAAATAATTGCCACTGATGTTACTTATATTTCTGCACCAAAAGATTGCTTAAACAATTTTGTATTTTTATCTGTTGCGATTGATCACAAAAGCAAATTTGTTGTTAATTATAATCTTTCAAAAAGAAATGATTTAGAACTAGTAATGGAACATATGTCTAAAATCAAAATGGATAAAAAATGAATAGCTCATTCTGATCATGGTTTCCAATATTCTTCAAAAACTTATGTAGATTTAATTCAGAAAAACAATGGTGTTGTATCAATGGGTAGAGTAGGAAATTCTTTAGATAATAGAGAAGCAGAATATTTCTTTTCAATTTTAAAATCAGAATGTTTAAAATTAATCGATATTACAAAAATAACTTTTAATGAATTAAAATCACTGATTGATGATTTTGTGTTTTGATACAACAACGAAAGAATTCAATCAGTATTAAATTGAAAAACACCTCAAGAGTGTTGAGGTGTGCTCGAGTGTAACTTGCAGTGCAACGAAAAACACCTTCCCTTGAGAAATTTAGGGAGGTGTTTTTTTGGTGTTTTTGTTTTGAGTTTTAATTAACTATTTTTATAAGTTTTAAAGAACTTATTTCTTTTGGTGTTAGATCTTCTTTTTCTATAAGAATATTCATATAATTGCATTTCTTTGATTTTTGGATCTCAAGGTTCTTTAAAATAATTTCAATTAAAAAATAATTCATCAGATGTTAAAAAACCTAATATTTCTCTTGGCATATTGTTAATTTTTCTTTCTGTTTCTATTATATTTTCATCTAGTATTTTGTTAAAATTTGTTTTCTTCGGGTATTGTCTTCTTACTAATCCATTGAAGTTTTCTATTGAACCTTTTTGAAAAGATGCATATGCATCGGCTTTGTAAATTTTAATTTGTAGCCTATATCCTATCATGAAAAAGATCTTAAATTCAAATCCGTTATCAATTGTTATAGACTTCACATTTAATTTTCTTTCTTTAATTAATTCGAATAAAATTTTAGCTACAATTCAAGGGTTTTTATTAGGTACTTTTCTTATTAATCCATACCTAGTTTTTCTTTCTTCAAAAGTTAGTAAATGTTCGCTTTTTGAACCTGTTTTTCCAATTATTAAATCAGCTTCTCAGTGCCCGAATTCTGACCTATCATTAATATTTTTAGGCCTAAAAGTTATAGGAACTATATATCTATTTCCAACAAGTCTTGTTAAAACATTCCCATTTCTTTTTCCGCCTTTTTTATAATAACTTCGTAATTTATTTTTCTTTGTTAATGCTCATAAACCACTATTAATTCAGTTGTACAAAGTTTTTAAAGAAGGGACAGGAAAATTATTGGTATTATATACTATTAATCTGGAATTTTTGACTCCTAAAAAAATAGGATTATATATATTTAAAAAAGCTTTTGTAAAATCATTGTAATAAGAAAATTCAGATTCTAATTTAAATTGATATTTTCATTTTTCTCTTATTTTATGTTTCTTTTCAGCCTCTTCTGCTATATATCCATTTTCTGTTGAATTATTTTTGATTTCTCTTCAAATTGTAGATTTTGAAAATCCAATTTCTTTAGTAATTTGTTCTATAGAGAGTGAACTATTTTTTAAAAAAATTCTAATTGAACTCTCGTTTTAAATGTAATTCTTTTATAATTCATATGGTGTACCTATTCTCAAAAACACCACAAAAAATTTTAAATAATTTTTAAAAAACACAAAAAAAGCGTGGATAAAACCATGCTTTTTTCTTTTGTTTTTCAATTTTTTTCGTTGCAATGCAAATTACAATCGAGCACACCTCAAGAGTGTTGAGGTGTTTTAGTAAATTAAACTTTTTGTCCACTTTTCGTGTCCCAGTTTATTCCAAAAAGAAAGGATTGTGTCTTTTTATATCTTTAAAAAACAAATTACAAATTAATTAAAAACTAAAATATTTTATTATTTATAAAAAAGTTTTATTTTCTAATTATAAATACACAAATATTACAATAAATCACTTATTATATTTTTCTTAGAACTCAAAAAGTCGTGTTATCACTAAATTTCTTTACAAACTCATTTTCATTTGCTAGTTCATCTCTTGTTTTTGTTTCTATAACTTCAAAATTTGTATATTTTTTAATCAAATCTTCTAATTCTTGATGGTAAGAAAAATGTAAAAAACCTTCTTTACCATCAATTAAGTAAATCGAATCACCGATTAATTCTATTCTCGGGTCCAGTTTTCTTAATAATTGTTTTTCTTCTTGTTCTTTGATATATTTTTCTAAAAACAAGTCACCTTCAATCATTTTTGCTGTAAAAATAAAATAAGAATTCTTTTTTAAAACTCGTTCTACTTCTTTTAAAATTTTGATTCGCTCATCTTGCAACGGAACACACATTAAACCATTAAAAGAATAAAAAGCAAAATCCACAGAATTATTTTTTAAAAATTTTAAAGATTGATTTTTAGTTAAATAAAAATCAATTCCTTGATAATTATTATTTTCTTTAATATAGTTTGCGTTTTTAATTAATTCACTCGAAAGATCTGTTGCTATAACTTTTGTATATCCTAAATCTTTCAAAGCAAACGCAACTCTACCTGAACCAGTTCCTAAATCAAGGACAAGATCAGTAGTTTTAGCATATTTTTTAATTAGTTTTTCTTCTGATTTTCAAAGACCAACTTCAAAAACTGCTCTTGTGTAAATTCTTTGTCCAGTTTCGGTTTGATAAGCATTAATTAAATCTTCATCTCTTGCAACCATTAAATTTTTTCCTCAAATAAAATTCTAACTGTATGAGTTTCTTCTTTAGGACATAACATAAATCTTTGATCTTCACTTGTTGTAATTATTTGGTGATTCTTAAATTCTCTTTGGTATGTTTTTCCACCTAAGAAATTTAACCTTAAAAATTGAGAAAAAATGACTTTTGCTTCATCTGTTCCAACTTTTGTTTGATCATACATTGGCACAATAGTTACTAACGAATCCATTAAGATATTTCTTTTAAGAAGTTCTTGCTCTTCACTAGTTAATGCACTTAATATATCTTGATAAAGATTGTCGAGTGTTTTGTTAATTCTTTCTTCTGAAAATTCTCCCATTTGAGACATTTGTTGCTCGATATAATTTCTATAAAAATTATCAAATTTTGTTTTATCTAATAAATTAATTTGTTTACTACTTATTGTGTTTAAAAAAAACTTTAATTGAATAGTTAATTCAATATCTCCATATAAATATTCATATGGTTTTTTACAACTATCGCAAATACCTTTAAGTAAATTAGCCATAAAACCTCTTTCTTTATTAAATTTTATCAAGTTTAATAACCTTGAATTAAAACAAAATATAATTAAAATATGTTAGATTATGAAATTAATACTTTTGGCCCTAATCAAGTTGTTATCGGTTTAGATGAGGTTGGTAGAGGATGTTTAGCAGGACCATTAGTTGTAGGTTATGTTATTTTTAATTCTGATTATCAAAATCTTAAAATCAAAGATTCAAAAAAATTATCTCCAAAACAAAGAGAAGAAGTTTATTTAGAGATTCAAAGAGATGCTTTAGATTTTGGGTATTATGTCGTTTCTTTAGAGGAAATAGAAAAATTAGGTCCTAAAAAAGCCTCAATTTTAGGAATGGAAAAATGTTTGAAGAAAGCTAGAATTAAATATCAAATTGTTTTAACTGATTATGAAAAAATCCAAACAGAAAAACCGCTTCATAACCTTGTGAAAGGTGATTCGATCGCAATTTCAATTGCAGCTGCAAGTATCGTAGCTAAAGTAGAAAGAGATAAAATTATGGACCAATTAGATCTTCAATTTCCACAATATTTTTGGAAAAATAACAAAGGATACGGAACTAAAAAACATTTAGAATCTCTTGAAAAATTCGGTCCGTGCAAATACCATAGAATTAAATACAAACCGGTTTTAAAATATCTAAACAGAGGAGAAAAATAATGCAATTTGCTTTTTTATTATGAATTTTATTTAACTTTATTATTTTTTCGCAAATTAAAGTAATTTCACAAGCTAAAAGAGCTTTTAAGAGTAAATTTTATTTTTTATTTTGTAAAAATTTCTTTTTATCAAAAATTTATCTATATTTAGTTTTTTTATTAATTAATTCCATTTTATTAATAATTTTTGTTTTAAATTATTTAAAAATAATGTATTTTTTTAATATTGATAAAAATGTTTTCTTTGTAGTTGTAGGTTGTTTTAGTTTATTAATTCCTTTATCAGTTATATTAATTTTTTCGATTTTATTTTGAGTTTTAAAAATGAAAAATCCTATTATTTTAAAATTTAAAGATGTTGATGCTATCGATATTGAAAACTACCCGCAAATTCAAGTTCAAAAATTGAATTACAATTTACAAACAAAAAATGGAGTTATGTCTTACAATCTTGAAGAACATATTCGAAGTAAAATTGCTTGAACACCAAGAGGAACAAAATTATTTTATAAAAAATTTATCAATGAAACTTTTAGTTTCTTTTATAACAATAAAGAACAACTTAATTTAGAAGTAAATTACAAAATATCAAAAGAAGAATTTGCTAAATTTATTTTAAAATACTCAGTTGTTAAAATTGGTGAAAAAATGAACTTAAATTATTTTGATTTTTTAAGTTTTATTAAAAATTATTTAAAATAACAAAAAAACGCTAAAAAGCGTTTTTTTATTGTGTAATGTATTTTCCTTCTGAATCTTTTTGCTTACCTGCAATAGCTAAAATAAAATCTACAAGTGGTCAAATACCCATTCTCATTCAACCAAATAATAGTTTACATACACCTAATCCGATTCTTCCGGCATAAAATCTATCAATACCTAAGCATCCTAAAAAGAAAGAAAGTAGACATAAAGCAACATAACTTTTATCACTTTTTTCTTGTTTTATTTCATAGTAAAAATTATTTTCCATTTTTTTCTCCTAGTGTTGATAATTAAAATTTTTATTTTAATTATTTTTTAAACTAAATTGTTTCTAATTCTGATTCAACTTTAATTAAAGTGTCATTTACTCAAACGATGTCCCCAGGACGAATTTTTGTTGATCTTCCTTGGGCAATTTGTCCGTTAATTTTAACAACATTGTTTTGTAAAAACCCTTTTGCTGCACCACCTGTTTGAATTTCATCTATTTTTTTAAGAAATTGACTAACTTTTATTGAGTCACCTTTTATTTTTATAATCATAATTTACTCCTTATTTCTTAATATCTTCTAAGTGGTGTTATTAATTGCTTGTTTTCTGGATCTTTTTCAGAAATAAAAAGCAATCTATCATATCTAGCACTAATATTTATCTTTATTTTATCATTTTCCAAAACACTTAATGCGTCTTTTAGAAAATTAAAATCTATATCCATTTCAAAATCAGGACCTTCTAAAAGATAATTATTTGTATAAGCTTGAGAACTTCCAATTTCTGGTATTTCAAAATTTAATTTAATTCCTTCTTGTGAAAATTTAAATTCAAGTCTTCTTGCTTTTTCATTAACCATAAAAACGGCTTTATTAATTATTTTTAATAATTCATTTTTATCTATATAAATTACATTTTTAATTTCAAAATCAAATAATTTAGAAGTATCTAAATAATTTAGATTTGTTAGATTTAATTGAATTATTGTTTCTTTATAAGAAATTCCTAATTTAGAGTCATTAAAAAACACAAAAATCTTTTTTGGAGTTTCTTTTGTAATTAATTTTTTCAATGATTTTGCTTCTATAACAACATTAATATCTATTTTTTTATTAGTTTTCATTATTTCTGTTGACATACGATATGAATCTGTTGCAACAAAACGAATTGAATTATCATTTTCTGTTTTTATATTTACACATTTATAAATTGTTGAATTGATTTTATCTGTATTAGTAGCTGTTGAAACAGAAACATCATTAATTATTTTTTCCAATTTTTTAGATTCAGCTTCAAATCTATTATTAGCTTCATTAAAGTCAATCATAAAAAATCTTTGATCATCAATTGTAGCAATTTCAAATTTTGTAGAACCTTCGTAAATTACAACTGTTTCCCCGACTAATTCAAACGTAATTATTCTGTCAAATTTTTTAATTATATTTTTTAAAATAGAAGCATTAATAATTGTTCTTCCATTTCTTTCTAACATAATATTTGTTTCATCAATTTCTAATTCTTTTTTTACTCCAAAACTTGTGTTATTTACTATTAATTTTAAAGAATCAGAATTAATTTCTATACCAATACTTTTTCCGCTTGGAGATGTATCTGCTGTATCTATGTAACTATATATAAAATCAATTATAGGTTCTATAATTTTCTTTTTAATTGAAAACTTCATTTTTTCTCCTTATATAAATAATATGTAATGTTGAAAAGTGTATAAAAAGATAAAAACATCAAAAAATAAATAAATTTAAAAAGAAAAATCAATTTTTAATATTTATTAATTGTGGATAAGATGTTAATATCTTTTTAGTTTATCCCCAAAATCTTATTTTTAATAATTTCAAATTCATTATCTTTATTATTAATTTGATTTTGTTTATGTTTTTTAAAAGCATTTAAGACTGTTGAGTGATCTCTATAAAAATATTTGCCAATTTCTACAGAAGATCAATCAAGCAATTCTTTAAATATATTCATAGCAATATGTCTAGCTACAACAACTTTCGCTTCCCTAGTTTTTCCTAAAATATCTTTTGTATTAATTCTATAATGTTTAGCAATAGTTTTTAAAATATTTTCAGGTAAAATTTCATCTATTTCTTTAACTAAATCTTTAAATATTGAATATATTATTTCTTCTGTATTGTTAGAATTGTTTATTTCTTCTTTATAAAAATCAATTCTCTTTACAGCTCCTATTAAAGAACTTATATTTTTTGAATGATTTCTAATAATATAATTTTTAGACTTTTCATTTATATTAGAAATATTTATTCCATTTTCTGTTAATAAAAATTCCAAAATTTTCATTAAATCTTCTTTTTTAGGTTCATTTATTTTTGTTATAAATCCAGAAGATAATCTTGTGATAAGTTTTTCGTCAAGAACTTCTTTTAAACTATTAATTTCTTTTTGAGAAGCAATGATAGTAGGCTTTTTATTTTGCAATCTAGTATCAATTATTTGAAATATAAAATTTTTAGTAGCTATTTTATTTCCTTCTGCGATTGTTTCAAAATCATCAAATAAGACTAAATCTACATTTGAGTAGTATTCTAATAATTTAGTAATGATATCATTGTTGTTTTCTTTTAATAAATTAACTATATCCCTTAAAAAAATAGCAGGATTAAAATAAACAAAACTTCTTTTTTCTTTTTTAATTTCATTAGCTATTGCGTGTAATAAATGAGTTTTTCCTAAACCAGAATTACTTGTTAAAAAAACTAATGATATTAAACTAGGACAGAAAAAATTAACAATTTATTAAATTGGATAGCCCCATACTATATTCGTATGGGGTTTTTCAATTCAGACATGATTGAATTCTAAATTTATTGTATCAATGAACATAATTAGATATCACTTTTTCTAGTTCATTCAAAGTCATAGCTTTGATATTTAAATCTCTAATTAATTCAGTTTTTAAATTTGAAAATCAATATTCCACAACTCTATTATCTAAACTATTTCCTACTTTTGAAAGCGAAATTATTCCACCTTTATTTTGAATAAAACGAGAAAAATCATCAGATGTATAAGTTGAGCAATGATCTGAATGTAGTATAAAACTTTTTTCAAAATCAACATTTTCAAATGTTTTGTAAATTAATTTTGAATCATTAAATTTGGAAAGAGAAAAACTAATTATTTCTTTAGTTTTATGTTTAATTACTACTGAAAGATAAACATTATTGTTTATTGCATCTTTTGTCGCTGGAAGATATGTTACATCAGTAGCGTATATATTTCTGTTATATACATCATTATAATCTCTATTAACAATGTTTTCTTTTATGATAGATGTGTTCTTTGATTCTTTTAGTTTTTTTCTTTTTCTGACATTGCAAAATAAACCTAAGGCATTCATATATCTTCCTAGAGTTCTTTCGTTTATGTCTATTTTATAGTGCTTTAAGATAAAATATTTTAATTTTTGTCTACCATATTTAGATCTATTTTGTTTAAATGAATCAATAATCAAGTCTTGGTACTTTATTTTTCTGGATTTATTTTTAGGAGCAAAATTATTTCTTTTATGTTTGGATATTGTTTGTCTACAAAGATACAACAAAATAGCAAGTTTATACGAAGCCATATTAATATTTGATGCCTCTTGAACTTTCTCTGTTTTAAATTTATCTTTTGTAATTTCTCTATATCTTTTTGCAATTTCAATTAAATCTTCTCGTGTAAAAATGTTTCAATTTATATCTTGTTCTTTCGCTTTTCTTGACCTACCGGTTCCAGGCTTTCTTGGTTTTTTATTCATATTAAAATTATAATGTTTTAATATTCTTCGTAATCTCGCTTTCACATATTTATCTTTTGCTTTTGCACCATATTTATACATCAGTTCAATCGCATCCTTTTTACCTAATTGAAAAAATGTATTATAAATTTCTTTTTCTTGTTCTTCTGTAAAATGTTTTCCCATTTTTTCTCCTTTAAAAATATAAAAAATTAACATTCGAAGGAATGTTAATTTTTATTGTCCTAGTTTATATATTTGTGTTTTTTTCTATTAAATTTAATGATATTTTAGTACTTTCGTTATTAAACTCACTTTTAACAAAATTATTAATCGTAAATTCATCATTTATTGAGTTATAGAGAAAATTATTAATTGTTTTATCTTTAATTATTGGTTCTGGAATTTTGATAATTTGTTTGTTTTCTTCTTTAATTTTTTCTTGCTTAAAATCTTGGATATTTTGAACTTTATAAGAAAATTGTTCTCCAAAAATTTCTTTAATAGCATTGTTTATTTGTTTTGAATAATATTGTTTATATTTGTCGTAATATTCTACATTTTTAAGATCAAATGATATTAAAACAAAGTTGTTAGAAACACTTAAAATTTTAGATTTTTTAAAAAATGTTTGAAAAACCATGTTATCTTCAATTTGGTTTTTCATATGTTCTTTAAATTGTTCTGTGTAATTATCTAATAAAGCTTTTGTGGTTGTTGAATTTTGGTTATTATCTATATTACTCATACAATAATTTTATTCTTATTTTAATAGATGTGAATAAAATTTATTTTTTTATTTTTTAATGTTTATAAACATTTTTATTAACAATTTTTAAGTCTATTTTTATAAGCAAAAAGTATTTTATACACATTTTATTTTAAAAATATATATTTTGATTATAAGTATGTGTATAAATATGTTTATATTTTTTACTTATATAAATTTTATCCATATATTTATTCACAACCTAATTAACACGATAAGTAAGAGCTTTGAGTTTTAAATATTGATATAATTAAAATTATGAATAACGAAGTTAAAGAGTTAAAAGGGACATTTAAATCTTTTATTAAAAAAGACGGGGATAAATGAGGACTTATTTATTTTCAACCAGAAAATGAAAAAAGTAAAATTGTGATTTATGCAGTAGCACCATTACCAATGTGTCATGTTGATTATGAAATACTTGTCCAACCAAATAATCGGAATTATCGTTTATTAGAATTTAAACCTTACAAAAAAGAAAATACACAAATTGATTGAGTTGAGTTTTTCAAAAATCATATAAAAGGTGTTGGACAAAAATCGGCGGAAAAAATTAATGAAATTTATGGAGCTAAAATTTTTGATTTAATTAATTTTTATGAAGATAATGAAGAAGAATTAAAAAATAATTTAACCACATCGCAAATAGAGGGTTTTAAAGATTTTTGAAAAATTCCAAGAAACCAAAAAACCATAAAAGAGCTTCTAGGGAAAACTGGTGAAGCAGATATGAGTTCTATTTCGTTTTTTTATAACAATAATTTAGAAATTCTTTATAACAAATTGTTAGAAATTCATGACAATGATGAAAGCATAGATTTTGTGAAGTTTTATACAAAAAACCAACCTTATATTTTGTATACTAAATATAACTTAAATTTATTGTTAGTAGATCAATTTGCTCTTTTATTAAAATACTCAAAATCTTTCCCAGAAAGAGTTAAAGCTTATTTAAAGTTTATTATTCAAGAAAAAGAAAGAGATAATTCAACTCTTTTACCTGCTACAGAAATTTTTGTAGACTTACAAACTAAAACGGAAATAGAATCACCTATTTTGAAAGAAATTCTTATAGATCTTTGCAATCAAGGTTATTTGTTCTACTACAATAAAAATGGAAAAGATTATTTTTCATTAGGTTCGACAAGAAAAAAAGAATTTTTTATTTATGAATTTCTTGAAAAAATAAATAATCAACCTCCAAAAATATTTGATAGTTTAGATTCTTCAAAACTTAATGATTTATCAAAGAAACAACAAGAAGCTTATTTATCTTTTTTAAAAGAAAATATATTAATAATTACAGGTGGCCCAGGAACAGGAAAAACTCATCTTATTAATAAGTTAAATCAAACATTAAAACTCAATCGTTATAAAAATGAAAATGATTATGTAATCTTAGCTCCAACAGGTCGTGCAGCAACAAACATTTCAAATAAAATTAAATCAAAAGTCAAAACAATTCATAGTTTTTTAAGAATTCCAACCGACTTAGAAGAACCGGAATATGACGAAGATCGAGAACTTATTAAAGTTTTAATTATTGATGAGTTTTCAATGGTTAATTTAAATATTTTTGAAAAACTATTAAGATCATGTCCTAATTTAGAAAAATTAGTTTTAATAGGTGATATTGATCAACTACCGGCAATTGGTCCAGGGAATTTATTAGAAAATCTTCTTTTATCGAATAAATTTTCAGCAACTTATTTAGTTGATTATTTTAGAAGTGACTCAAAAACAATTTGAGAACACTTTAATTCAATAAAAAAAGAAGGTGAGTTACCTAAGTTTCATAAAGGAATAGTTGATTTGTATGAATTTAATGATTTAACCTTAACTGATCAGTTGGTTGATCTTTATTCTAAAAAACTTCAAAAGACAGATTTAGAAAATTTAATCTTATTATGTCCGACTTATAAAGGAAATGAAGGTTTAATTAACTTAAATAATTTAATTCAAAATAAAATTAATCCACAAGGAAGGGTTGTCCATACTTATAAAAAATTAGGTCAAACAATTGAGTTTAGAGTTGGTGATAAAGTTATTCAATTAGAAAACAGAATTAATGATGAAATTTATAATGGAGATTTTGGAAGAATTGTTGCTGTTGATGAAGGAACTAGTTCTAAAGCTAAAGATAAGAAAATTAAAATTGAGTTTAATCAAGGACACGAAAATAAAACTATTGTTTACACAAGAGAAGAATTTTATAATCAAATTGCTCTTGGCTATGGTGTTACTGTACATAAATTTCAGGGTAGTGAAATTAATAATGTAATTTTTTTAGTTCATCCAAAACATAATTTTATGTTAACTAAAAAAATGTTATATACAGGGACTTCACGAGCAAAAAAATATTTAGCAATAGTAACCACAAATAAATCAGATTATAGAGAAATTAATTTAAAAAATGAAGTTTACAAAAAAGAAATATTAACAAATTTAGAATTATTCTTAAAAGGAGAAAAATGAAATTAATTGTCGGATTAGGAAACCCAGGAGAACAATACAAATTCACAAGACATAATGTAGGTTTTTTAGCAATTGATAAAATTTGTGAAAAATTGGGGGTTACTTTAAATAAATCAAAATTTAATGGTCAATATGTAAAGATTGATGATCTTGTTTTAGCTAAACCAATGACATATATGAATAAATCAGGCGAATTTATTTCTTCACTTGCAAATTATTTTAAAATTTCCACTGATGACATTTTAGTTATTCATGACGAAAAAGATTTTCCGCTCGGAAAAAGTGCGATCAAAATAGGTGGAAGCGGCGGCAGTCACAATGGAGTTTTAAATATAGTTCAACAATTAGGGACAACTAGTTTTAAACGTTTAAAAGTAGGTATTGATTCACCGCACGAAGGTCCACTTAAAGATTTTGTTTTAGGTCGTTTTAAACCACAAGAAATGTTGGTTTTGGAAAATGTTTTAGAAAAATGCTCTGAAGCAGCGATTGCTTTTTCATTTAATGACATTTTGAGCGTAATGAATAAATTTAATTCAAAATTAAAATAATGCGAAAAAATAAATATTTATTAGCTGTTAGCGGTGGTGCAGATAGTATGTTTTTACTTGATGCTTATAAAAATAAAAATCTTATTGTCTGTTATGTTAATTACAACCAAAGAGAAGACTCTAAACTTGATGAACAGTTGGTACAAGATTTTTGTAATAAAAATAAAATTCCTATCTTTAAATTAATATTGAATAAAAATTCTTATCTTTCAGGTAATTTTCAAGATTGAGCAAGAAAAGAAAGATATTTATTTTTTAAAAAAATTTATGAGCAAGAAAAATGCAATCAACTACTAATTGCTCATCACTTCGATGATTTTTTAGAAACTGCAATTATGCAAAAAAATAGCGGTAAATATATTAATTATTATGGAATTAAAAAAACAAATCATTTTTTAGGAATGAAAATAAAAAGACCGTTGCTTTTTTGTTTTACAAAAGCCAGAATTCTAAGAATTTGCAAAAAAAAGAATATTCCTTATAGAGACGATTACACAAATTTTGAAGATAAATATTTAAGAAATAGAATTAGAAAACAGATAAAAAATTATTCATTTTTTAAAAAAATAATAATTTTTATTTATTTTCTAAAAGAAAATTTAAAACTTAGACAAAAAGAAAAACAAATTAATCTTGAATATAAAATTTGAAAAGAAAATGAGTTTTCCCAAGATGTTTTTGTTAATTTTCTTAACCAAGAATCATTGATTTATAAATTTATTAATCAACATTTTGAAAATGTTAATTTAACCAAAGGAAAAATTAAAGAAATAATTAAATTTTTAGTATCAAAAAACAGAACTAGCAAATATAAATTAGATGATTTTAATTATTTAATAAAAAAAGAGGAAAATTAGTTTAAAAATAGTTCAAAAATATATAAAAATTTATTTATTAAATGTAATAATTAGCAGAAAAAAAACTCAAATGCTAAATTTTTTTCCAAAATAATATAAAATTATTTCTATATAAATTAGAAAGGAAATATAATGAACAGAAAAAGAAATCCGTGATATATAGTATTTACTATTCTTGTGATTTTAGGTATTATTGGTTTTATTGTTTATTCATTTTTATCTAAAGGATCTGGAACAAGTAATTTAACTTCTTTCACAGAACTTGTTAATAAAGCAGCTTTAAGCGATAGCGATAATATTTATTTTAAAGAAATTAATGCTTTAAATAACAACACTATTTCTTATATTTTACAAGATGGTGATAAATTAATTAATAGCACAGTTGCGGGAAATGTTGATTATTTATCAAACGCAACCCAAGAACTTGTAAAAGGTACAAAAATTTTTAGTACTCTACAAGGTGAAAATATATCTATTGTTGGAGGATTTAAAGGACAAGAAATTAGTAGTCCAAACATTTTCTTACAATTATTATTCTCATTAATCCCAACAATTATTTTTATTGGTGCAATGTTTTTCATTTTTCGTGCTCAATCAAAAGCAATGAATGGTGGTGCTAATCCGTTTGGAGAAAAAAGTCCTGCACAAATCATTAAATCTGATAAGAAATTTTCAGATGTAGCCGGAAATAAAGAACCAATTGAAGAAATTAAAGAGATTGTAGATTATTTAAAAAATCCTAAAAAATATCAAGAATCAGGAGCTAGAATGCCAAGAGGTATTCTTTTAGGGGGTCCCCCAGGAACAGGTAAGACATTACTTGCGAAAGCAACAGCGGGTGAGGCGGGAGTTCCTTTCTTCTTTGTTTCTGCTTCTAATTTCGTTGAACTTTTTGTTGGTATGGGAGCAAAAAGGGTACGTCAAGTTATAGCTGAAGCTAGAAAAAATCCTGCCGCAATTGTTTTTATCGATGAATTAGATGCAATCGGAAGAACAAGAGGTAGTGGAATTGGTGGTGGACACGACGAACGTGAACAAACACTTAACCAACTTCTAGTTGAAATGGATGGTATTCAAGAAAATTCAGGAATTTTATTTATTGCAGCAACTAACCGTACAGATGTTTTAGATCCTGCTTTAACTCGTCCAGGTCGTTTTGATCGTGTTATTACAGTCGGATTACCTGATGTAAAAGAAAGAGAAGAAATTCTTAAATTACACGCAAAAGGTAAAAGATTTGATTCAAAAGTTGATTTTGAAAGAGTCGCAAGAAGAACACCAGGTTTCTCAGGTGCTCAATTAGAAAATGTTATTAATGAATCTGTTTTACTTTCAGTTAGAGAAAAAAGTCAATTAATTACATTAGATATCATTGATGAAGCTATTGATAGAGTAATGGCTGGTCCTGCTAAAAAATCAAGAACAATTACTCCTGAAGAATTAAAATTAGTAGCATATCATGAAGCTGGTCATGCTGTTGTAGGGATCAAAATTCCAGGAGGAAACAAAGTTCAAAAAATTACAATTATTCCTCGTGGACAAGCTGGTGGATATAATTTAATGATGCCTGAAAATGAAAAGTACAATTACACAAAAGAAGAATTGTTAGCAACAATTGCAAGTTTCATGGGTGGTCGTGCAGCTGAAGAAATTGTTTATGGACCTGAAAAAATCACAACAGGTGCATCTGATGATATCAACAAAGCAACATCAATTGCTCGTAGAATGGTTACAGAATTTGGTATGAGTGATCTTGGTCCAATTAAATATCAAGAAGAATCAGGTAGTCCATTTTTAGGTAAAACTTTAGCTACAAGTTCTTCTATTTCAAACCAAATTAGTCATGAAATAGATTTAGAAGTTAGAAAAATAATTTTAGAAGCAAAACAAATAGCTACTAAAGTAATTAACGAAAATAAAAAATTATTAGAATTAATTAAAGAACTACTTTTAGAAAAAGAAACAATTATTGCGGAAGAAATCGAATATATTGCAGAACATTTAGAACTTCCTCCGAGAAAAATAGAAGAAAAGATTGAAGAAAAAAGAGATTTAACAATTGATAAATTAATAGCTGAAAGTGATAATTTAACAGAAGTAGATCTTAAAAAAGACGAACAAAAAATTCAAGAACTTGATAAAGAAATTGAGCAAAATAACTAAAATTAGTTAAAGAGAAAAGACGCATCTAGCGTCTTTTTTATCGAAAAAAATATTATTTTTATTAGTCCTTAAACATTTATAATTATTTAATATTAATTATTTTAGATAAATTAAAGGAGTTTTTTATGTGAAGATTATTTAAAGAAGTTTGAAGATCTTTGTTTAAAAATAAAATTGTAGTATCAGGTCTTGCAATCTTGATTTTTTTAACATCAGGAATTTTTACCCTATTAAATGATACTTATCAATCAATGCAAAGACAATATAATTCATATAAGAAAAAGTCTGATTATCATGATTTAACTGTTGATATTAACTTACCTGCAAATGGAACGGCTTTTAACAATGGTTATTATGTTAATGGTTTATCTCAAAATAGTGCTCGTCAAGATTATAATAAACCATTAAACTATATTCAAGTTGATGAAAATGGTCAAGAATTATTTAATCAAGTTTATAAAATTATTGATTTTAACTCTTTAAAAGATCAAGAATTTTTAAATTTATCAATTTTTTTCAAAACACCAGAAGAAAAACAAAGTTATGCTAACAAATATATAAAAACTTATGACTTTTTAAATCTTTATGCAAACTATAATCCTGAAAAATCTAATTTAAACGATCAACCTTTGTTACAACTTTATTTTGAAGATTCTCTTCGTAAAATTGTTTTAAAACAAAATTATCAAATTGATCTTTACACCAAAGAAAACGGAACTTACACTAATGATTTAATTTCTAGAACAATTAATAAAAATAATTCAGCAGAATTTCGTTTTGATAAACAATATAAATTATCTGATATAGGATTTTTAGGATCAATAAACGATCGAGAAATTTTTATTAATCAAGTACCTGAATTATTTGTTGATGTTACTACAAATGATTTTTTAGCTACTTTTGATCGTTTGAAAGCAAGAAATTGAGAAAAAGAAAATAGGTTAGTCTTAAAAGTTAGTTCACAAAATGTAGCTCGTGCATTAGGGTTTGTGCCAGCAGAAAATAATTCATATTATAAGAGACGTTTAAATGATGAATTTTCAAGTGGATTAATAAGCATTTTACAAATTGATGATTTAGCGACTTTAATTAATAAAAAATTGAAGATGCGTTTTAGTTATGAATCTATCATTCCTAATTCAGAAATTACGGTTACAAACAAAAAGAAATTTACTTTTTTAAAAGATAAAGATTACTCAATTCCGACTGAATGAACAGGGATTCAAGAAAATTACACTTTCTTCACTCGTAAAAATTATCATTTAACATATGATGAATTTCATAAAAATGATTGAACAGGTACTTATTTAACTTTTATTGAAAGTTTAAAAGAAAAAAATCGATTAACACCTGAAATTGTGGATTTTTCACTTTGAGAAAAAAGTTTAAAATCTTTTGTTTTAAGATACGACGCTGAAGGTAATTTATTACCTAGTGAACATTTAAGTGAAGGTAATGATTCAATTGTTTCAAATGGTTCAATTACTTTAACAGAAGCGACAACTCTTAAATTAAAATTAGCACCAAGCAAATATCAAGAAATTTCTGATGCAATATTTAAAAACCCTGATCTTATTGTTGATTTTAAAAATAACGGACAAACAAAAACAAGTATTCAAAACTATTATTCTTTAGAACAACCAAAAACAATTGCCCAATTAGAAACTAATAAAGATAACTTGACTTTTAGTGAATTTAAAGATATTACAAATAAACAAATTAATGAAGAACGCTTTAAAATCATTAAAGATGGTGCTTTAAGAATTACTAAACAAAATATTTATAATAAAGTACTCGAAAGAGTTGGGGATCCTAAAAATATTGGAATTAGACAAACAATTACAATTGACTCATTTAACGATAATGAAAAATATGTCTTTCATTTAGTAAATACAGGAGATACAGAAGGTAAAGTTTTAGAAATTCCGATTGAAATTAATAAATTAGTTAATGAAGATGCTGCTAACATTAAATTGGATGGTAGTCAATTTCAAGATAGTAGTATTTTTAAAAGTAAACAAATTCCACCTTTTGTAGCGAAGGTTCTTATTTATCAAGCTAACTATAATGTTTCACCAGATCCAAGATATATTAATCCTGATATTGAATATAACAATATTATTTTCAATAATTATCTTTCAAAAGAAACATCAACTTTAAGAAATAAAAAAATCTACAAATTATCAAAATACGGTTATGATCTTGCTCCTAATTTTGCAAATTTAGGAGTAACTTGAAATGCTGGTAAATTAATCTTATTACACCCAGTTTATTCAATAGCTCAAGCTAACAAAATTCAATATTGAGAAAATGTTCATTTAGAAAAATATCCAAATGGAACTATGGATATTGAACAATTTTATGAATTAATTAGTGCTTCTAATAATTTATTAACAATTAAAGCTCAAATTAATCCTGATGGTTGAGTTGCAAAATCAAGTGATTTTTCAAATCAAGTTTATGTACCATTTGGTTACCGTGGCCCAAATACAGAAATCGAATTAGAGGCCCGTCTTTTTAACACACTTAAAAAAGGAATTGATAGTGTTGAAAAATCTTTATTAAGCACAGATTTAATTAAAGATAGTTTTATTACAAAGGAACAAGTTTATTCACTTTCAAGAGCGTTTGAAATTAGTATCGAAAAAAATAATTTTGCGAAAGTTTTCTCATCAGCTCAAATTAATTTTAATATTCTTCCTAAAATGATTTTAGATGGAATTTATGAATTAGCTCATGATCCAAACGGTGATCAGGTAGCTAAAATTTTAATAACAATTTTAAATCGTATTAAAGAGAAAATTTTAGCTCAAAACCCATCCCAAAGAAAAGAATATCTAACAAACGAAATCCAAAAAATTGATAATTTTGTAAGCACAGCTTTTGGTAGTTCATTTACTTTTGGATTACCATGAAAAAATTTAGTTGATCTTTCAAAAGATCCTATTGTTGTAATTGATAATTTAATCAAAATTATCAATTCAATTAATTTCCAACAATTTACAGAATATACAAATGATTTCTTTATCAATTTATATAATAAATACTTTGATATAGATGGTAATAAAGTTGAAGAAGAATATGTCGAAAAGCATCCTGACGAAATTTTTTATCAAAGAAAAATTAGTTATCATGAAATTGCTTTATGACTTTTAAAATCAATTGATTGAGAGCATGCTCGTGATGGATTATTAAGTTTAATTGATAATTTAAATATTGAACTTATTTCTAATTTTGATTCACCGGATAATCCTTTATCACAATTTTTTAACTTACTTGGTGATGGATTAAAAACTTTATTAAATCAAATGGATGCTTATAAAAATAATAGTAAATTTAGATTCCATAATTTAATAAATGGTATTAAAGATCTTATTAAAGGTTTTGAACTTGATACTTTTGTAAGAATTTTAGACTCTAAAATTAAAGTTACTAAATTTGATTTAGTTGAAACAACTTACGATCTCGAATTTAAAACAAATGTATCTAAAACTAAATATTATAGTGCAGGTTATTTAAATTCAACAATTTGACTTCAAAGCTTTTTACAAAGTTTATTTGCTCAACCAGGTTCAAACAAAAGAATTAAAGAAATTTTAATTCAAATGTTTAATATTTCATCAAAAGGATCAACTATTAAAATTGATGAAAATACTTATATAACAATTCCTGTTGCAGATCCTGATAAATTAGATTACTTTGACTTTTTACCTTTATTCCAAAGCAAACCTAGTGTAAATAATTCAGCAGAACCAAGTGGTCCGCCAACATTAAATGATCAAAGTGATTTTGTCAAATTGGAATATGTTTTAGAGTTTGTTAAAACAAAACAAGAAATCGTTTGAGATGAACTTAAAATGATTGAAAAACAACTTTTAGGAACATTTTTCGGGTGAAGCGGACAAGACAAAAACGGAAATAAAGTTGTTTATAACCAAGAAGATATTTCCCAAAAAGTAAGAGAATGAACAGAAATTCTCAATTTAATTAAACTAGATACAAACAATACTAAATTAAAATCAAATTTAAGTATTTCAAATTTATTTAAATATTTTGATACAACTAATGATGCTCAAAGTTCCTCATTATTTTTCAGCTTAGCCAAAAGAATTATTGGAATTTTTGATCAATACAATAGTGATGATGAATACGCTTATGTAGGTCCTGCTTTTAATTTATTTAAACCGCTTTGAGAAGTTCTTGAAGTAGAAGGGGCTTCACTTGAAGCTAAGAAAGTTTTCTTAAATCAACTTTTAGCACTTGCAAACCGTCAAAATGTAATTGAAATGTTTAATTCATTCGATTTATTCCAACCTGCTAGTTTAAATATTGCCGGATATCAAAAAACTAAATTTGGTGTTTCTCGCTCACTTGCAAATCCGCAAAAAATGAGAGATTTATTTTTTGCTAAAAACGAAAATAACGAATATGAATTTTCTGGACTTAATTATTTAGCAAATAACAACCCTCAATTTAAACAGTATCTTCAAGAACATGAACTTGAACTTACAAAACTATTTTCTTATATTGCAAGTTCTGACGCATTCTTTAATTATGGAGAAATAACTCAAATTGGAAGTTACAAATTAGGTTACAAAAATCTCTTATCAGTTGTTTTAAACAATTTAATTAACGGTTTTTTAACAAATGAATATGTAAATCAAAACTTTAAAGTTTTAAACTGAATTTTTAAGAAAAACTATAACACAATTTCATTATCAAGTATTGGTGTTTCAGATGTGCTTCTTAACCCGCTTTTAAGAGCAAAAAATCCACAATTATTAATTTGATTATTAGCGGACACTAACTCTATTGGAGAAGAGGCAAATAGCAATTCTAATATTGCGTACTTTATTAATCAAAAATTAGTTGACTTTGAAACATTGTTTAATAACGAAAAATGATCATATGAATTTGTAGACACACTTTTAAAATTAAATTTAACACCATCTATTCCAAACCCAATTGTTGGTCGTGATTATACTTTCCAAGTAGCAATCGATAATGATTACATCTTAACTTTACAAAAATTAATTTCAGAAAATAAAGAGAAATACTCTCCATTTGATATTAATTTAATTGACACAATTATTAAAATGATGGATTCGATTACTAATGTAACTTATACATCATCACTTTTACAATTTAATAAACCAGAATCATATCTTGCAAAAGCAAATTTTGCTTGATTACAAAAAAATAATAAAAAAATCTACAATGGTAAAATCCCCGCAAATCCAGTTGACATTATGTCTTTAATTTCAAAATTACCAAATGATTACAAAATTAACATTAGTGGATCAGATTACATTATCATTGGTGATGATATTACATTTGACTATCTTTACCCAGTTATTGACGAAAATAACATCCAAGTTAATACCAAAAACCAAGCTATTGTTTATGTAAACCAAGCTGGATTTGATCGGATTAGACAATCATTTAGAGGTAATTTAGTTAAAGAATATTTAACAGTAAAAGCACCTTTAAAATATACAAACAAACAAATTAAAGATCTTCAAAAAGATTTAGAAGAAATTGTTCAAAAATCTATTGTTTCAAGCGTGAATTTACAAAGAGTTTATCTCACAAATGAAATAGATCCTTTAAACCCAGAGCGTAGTTTAAGAATTACAACAACCAACGGAATTATTCGTGCTGTTAAACTTGTAGCATTAGTTTTCCTTATCATCTTAGTGGCTCTTGTGGGAATTTCAATTATCTTTATTATTAAGCGTTATATTGCTAACAAAAATAAAGTTATTGGTATTTTAGTAGCTCAAGGATATACACCTTTACAAATTGCTTTATCATTAACAACATTTGCTTTCTTTACAATTTTCTTAGGTGGAACATTAGGATTTCTAACCGGATTTATGTTCCATGGTTTATCAATTCGTTTACTTCAAAGTTATTGAACAATTCCAATTACGACTTTAGATTTATCTCTGACAAGTTTATTAATTAATATTCTTACACCGCTAGGTGCAATGTGTTTATTGATTATAATCATTGCTCTGCACTCATTAAAATTCAAAGCAATTGATTTAATGAGCGGAATTGTTGAATTAAATACTAGTGAATTTAATGCTAAAATCCAAAAATGAAGTAAGAAAAAGAATATCAAAACCAAATTCTCATTATCACTTTTATTTAATAGTTTTGGTAAATTAATGTCATTTGCAATTTCGGTAATTTTAGCAAGTATTACAACGGTTTTTGCATTTGGTACTTTCGGGGTGTTTGATCGTTCAATCAACTGAACTTACGGTAATAGACATTACAACTATAAATATGATTTATCTTCTCCAACAAGAGAAGGAGGAGCTTTAAATCCATATAACTTATCTTCAACAGATTTAGCAAATGGACTATATGTTCCAATTGGAGTCGGAGAAGAAATGAATATGTACCAAAGTAACTACTTTGGTACAGGATATTCACCTGCAATTAATGTTTATAATGCTAACGGAAATCCTGGACAATTTACTGGACACTTAATCACTCAGTTTTCAGTTAATATTAAAATTAACAAGGGTGTTTCAATCGATCCTTGAAGTATTGTTTATAATTCACTTCCTGACACTCAAAAATCGAGAATTACATTAGTTCGTGATAAGGTTGGTTTTGCTCTTGAATCAACCCAAGTTGGGTTAGTTTACCAAGAAAAACGAGATGTCAATGGTAATTTAGTAAAAACAAACGAAATTGACGGTGCTAAAACTAAACAAAATCGTGATTGATTCTTCCACTATGTTCCAAATGAACAAAATGTTGTTGATGGTAAATTCTACTTCTATAAATGAAATAACTTATCTAACAAATTTGATCGTGAAGAAATCACAACAGATAATCATCGAGCTGAATATCGTCAATTTTTAGCAAACGGATATGCTGCTCTTAATTTAGAAAATCAAAGAAAAGAAGAATTAAGAGCACAAGCAAAAACAGACGAAGAAAAAGCAAAACTAGCTCCAATTTATGACTTCTTTGTTTCATTTAACTCAATTTACTTTGATCCAAAAGAAGATGAAGGTTTCACTTATGTTCAAACTTCATTAAAAGATACAAATATTAAATTGTATGGATATCAAGACAATTCTAAATTTGTAGAAGTTGTTAACCTTAAAGGTGATAACTTAATTAGTTTAATTAACCAAAAATTTAAGGAACAAGGTGAAGATGTTACTAAGGAAATTCCAGTAGTAATCAATAATGTTTCTCGTTCATTATTCAATTTAAAAGAAGGTTCAATCTTTAAAGCAAGTGTTCAAAACCATATTGATCGTTATAAAGAAAAAGTAAACGCAATAATGGGTCTTGACTCAAATCTTTATCAAAAAGAATATAAATTTAAGGTCGTTGGAATTATTAATACATATATTAATAATGAATTTATTATTCCTAAAAAAGCAGCAGATAAAATTGTAGGATTGGACAGCTTAACAAGCAATCCAAAATATCCTGTCTTTAATGGAATTCTTTCAAAATCAACAGAACCAAAACAATTAATTTGAACAACAGGACTTTATTCAAATTCAGGTTATAGTCCAAGCGGTGATAGTTTTAATGCTGATAAACTTGAAGAAAATGAAAGAAACGATCTTTTTGATGGTATTTTTGGTTCAAGTGCTTTTGTTGAAAACTTAGCACCTGGTGTAATGGAAAAAGATGGTTATACACCAGAACAAATTATTAAGTTCTTAAATCCAAACTTCGATCTTAATACTTATAGTTCTACTGCGTTAAAACAAGAATATCAAACAGCTAAAAGAAATGCTGCAATTAATATTCAAAAATTTGCAAACATTTATTCAGATTCAGTTTATACCGCATTAGCATTTACTTTAGACGCTAAAGAAATTGAAGTTGGTTTCACCAAAACAATTTCTTCAACAGTCCAAATTATTATTACAATCATTTCAATCCTAAGCTTCTTAGTTTCAATTATTATTTTGATTATTATTTCAACAATTTTAATTAATGAAAATGAGAAGAACATTGCGATATGAAGTATTTTAGGTTATAACAATAGAGAAAAAATTCGAATGTTTTTCGGTATTTATATACCATTTATCTTAACAGCTCTTGCAATAGCTATTCCACTTGGAATTGGATTTATGCTGATTTTTGGTGGATTCTTAACTTCAACGGCAGCTATCGCTGTGCCGCTAAATATTACTTTATTAACTGTTTTATTAACAGTCTTAGTAGTCTTTTTAATCTTCACTTTAACTTCGATTTTAATTTGAAGAAGTATTAATAAAATTAAAGCAATTGATTTATTGAAAGGGAAATAATGGAAACAAAAAACAACAAAGATTTAGAACAATCAAAACAAGAAACAAAAACCACTATGGACGCTGATCAATCATCAATTTTGAGTAAAAAATCTCTTGGTGTTAAAGTGACTAAAAAGAATGTTTTTGAAGTTTTAAATGCTGATGGTGGAAGCAATCGGATGACTGTTGATCGTTCAATTGTCAAAATTCTTAAAAAAGCAGCAAACAAAAAACGTTCAAAAGACGAAAATAAAGATCTCAAAAATTCAGAAAATGCAATTATTGAAGTTAAAAATGTTTCTAAATATTACTTATCAGGAAACACAGTTACTCGTGTTTTAAAAGATGTTTCTGTAACAATTAATAAAGGTGAATTTGTCTTAATTTTTGGAAAATCAGGTGGAGGAAAATCAACACTTTTAAATTTAATAAGTGGTTTAGATCGTCCAAGTAATGGACAAGTTATTGTTTGTGATAAAAACCTACCTTATTTAAGTGATTTAAATTTAACTTTATTTAGACGTGAACATGTTAGTTTTATCTTCCAAAATTACAACCTTTTACAAAATTTATCAGGTTATGATAATGTTGAAACAGGGGCTTATTTACAAAAAGATAAATCTAAAAAATTAGATTTAGATAATTTATTTAAAGAATTTGACATGGAAGATGTTAAACATAAATTCCCTGCTCAAATGTCTGGTGGACAACAACAAAGAATTTCGATTTTAAGAGCATTAGCTAAAAATGCAGAAATTATCTTTGCTGATGAACCAACTGGAGCTTTAGACGGAAATACTTCTGAAATTGTTTTATCTTATTTATGAGATATCAATAAAAAATACGGAACAACAATTGTCATGGTTACCCATGATCCGTTGATTGATAAAATTGCAGACAAAGTAATTCGTGTCAAAGAAGGAAGAATTGAAGAGGTTGAAATTAACCCAAATCCATCTCATCCAAAAGGATTACATTTAAGAGATTAAAAAATAAGCATTTTTTAATGCTTATTTTTTATTTGACCTCAAATTTTCTTTCTGTACCATTGATTAATCTTTGGATGTTTGAACGGTGATTAAATACAATTAAAGCGGCACAAAAGATATAAATTAATCCATTAACTCAAAATGGTAAACTTATTGGCGTAGTGTAAGCAATATCACCTTTTGAGATTCAAGGAATGAAGGTAAAAGGAATTAAAATCAGTGCTGTTGCAACGCTCCCGAGTGACACATATCTTGTTAGGATTGTGATTCCGAAGAAGAAAATAGCAGCAACAAAAAGTAAACTAATATTAAGAGCAATTAAAATACCAATAGCACATCCAACACCTTTACCACCTTTAAATTTAAAAAAGATCGGAAAAGTATGTCCAATCATGCAAGCAAGACCGGAAATCATAGGTGCGTACACAACATCTTTTGCAAAATAACTTCAAAAAGCATAACCTAACGCAACTGTTAAGTAACCTTTTAAAATATCTAAAAGAAGAACTGTAATACCAAATAGCTTACCAAAAGTACGATACGAATTAGTTGCCCCGGCGTTTTCTGAATGAAATTGTCTTACATCTTGTTTTTTTCAAATTTTGCTAAGCAAAATTGAAATATTTAATGAACCAACCAAATATCCAGTGATTATTAAATAAAAATTAATCATAAATACCATAAAAATACCTCTTAATAAATTTTTTGTATTTATTATTATATAATAAATTTATGAATAAAAAATTTGAAGTAAAATTGGTTGAATTGCCTGAAAAAGTTTTAAGACAAAGGTCAAAAGATGTACCTTTACCTTTAACAGAAGAAGACATTCAACTTGCAGAAAAAATGATTTTTCACATTGATGATTCACAAAAGCCAGGAACTACATTTAGACCGGGTGTTGGAGTTGCTGCGGTTCAATATGGTGTTTTAAAAAGAGCTTTTTACATCTTTTTACAAGATGATCAAACAGGAGAAGTCTTTTTCAAAGATGTGCTTTTTAATCCCAAAGTAGTTTATAAAAGTGCTAAAAAAATAGCCTTACAAGAGGGAGAAGGTTGTCTTAGTGTTAGTGAAGAATGACCTAATCAAGCAGGATATGTTCATCGTGCTGAGTCTATTACTGTTGATGCTTATAGTTATCAAAACCGTAAATTTATGAGATTTTCAGTCAGCGGATATCTTGCAATTGTCTTTCAACATGAATTAGATCATTTAGAAGGTAAATTATTTATTGATCGAATCAAAGTTAAAGAACCGTGAAGAAAAGATAGAAAGGCAAAATATATTTAATCATGCAAGATTTAATTAAAAATTTAGAAACAGTTAATTCTATAGCTAACACTTGAATTTGAGTATCGCTATTGATAATTGTTTTCTTTGCTCTTTTAGGTGGTTTAGCAGGTTATCTGGCTAATTGAAAATGATTTATTGCACAAGTAATCATTACTTTCCTTTTTGTTATTACTTGTTTAAGTTTAACAATTATCTTTAATAAAAGTCAAACTTTCTTTGCTCAAATATTTAATATTGATGAGGAAAGGTTTAAGGAAGCAATTTCTTATGGTTATAAAATAGCAGCTGGTATGGTGGCTTTAATGATAACATCTGCGATTTTTGGATTTATAAATATGATTGTCTTTTTAGTTTTAGTTTTACGTTCAGTTACTAAAAGAAAATATATTAAAATCACTCGTAGACTTGTCAATTTATTTTTTGGAGCAGCTTTTGGTGCAACTTTCGCTGGTGCCTCAACTTCTTGAATAGCAGTTTTAGCTTCAAAAAATCATGCCACAGGATTTATGAAGTTTTCTAGTTGACTTTATTCAGCAGGTCAAGCTAAAATTCAAGATGGAGCATTGCCTGCTGTTATCGAAATTCTTAAAGAATATGAAAAAAATAAACCTTTATTCGACAAAATTCTTAGTGGTGAAAGATTAAATCAAACTGAATTAGAAAATTTATCTCAATCATTTTTAAGATTTTTAGAAAAAATTGAGCAAGTAGTTGATGTTAATGAAGAATTTGTGACAAAATTACTAAATCAAATCAATTACAAAGAAAAAATTAATTTTGAAGAAAGTAAAAATTATATAGAAACAAAATTAAACGAGGTTATTGAGGAAAATTCAATTAACTTAAATAATTCAAACGCAAAAGAACAATTAACTAATGCGTTTGCAACTAAAATCAAAAACGAGCTTCAAAATGCACAAGTTGCAGGTCAATGAATAGACGAACGAGCAGAAAAAATCGATCAATGAGTTAAAGTAACTGCTCAAATTTATCAAAATCTTAATCAAAAAACACAAGAAAAAGTTTCTAAATTAATTTTTGGAACAATTGTTAAAGAATTTGATGTAAAAGCTTTAAATTACATTGATTTTAATCAATTAATTACAAATTTAAGCAATTAAAATAATTTAAGAAAGGATTATTATGAACAACTTTCAACCAAAAGACAATAGTTCTAATAATGTTAATTTAAAAACGACAGAAATACCTTACGGGATAGATGAACAATCTGCTGCAAAGGTTTATGTTGATCCTAAAAATGAAATTTCTCCATTAGCACATACAACAATTAGAAAAGAAAAAACAATTCGTTTTATTGCTTTTGTTTTTTGATTAGTGATTTTTGTTTCATCATTGGTTGCAATTGGAGTTGCTGTTGGAATTTCTAAAACTAATGATTATAAAAACGCAAGTTTTATTGGATGATATATTTTATTTGGTTTATCAACAATTTTAGGATTAGTTCTTTTTATTAAAAATGCAATGGATTTTGCAAGCTGAAGAAAAACAGAAAAACAATTCCGTTATAACTATAAAAGAGGTGATGTTGCAGCTTCAACAATGTTTGCTGAGCTTTATAAAACATTAACTTTAAAAAATTTAAGATTAATGTGACTTTACTTTTTCTTTTTAACATATTTTGGATTACTTTTAGTTATTGTAGCTGCTTTAAATGCAAGTGGAACATGAACAATTGGTAAAGAACCAACAAGCACATCAAATGGATCTTTCTTTATTAAATTAGATTGACCAAAAATTTTAGAAAGTTGATTTGGAAAAATTTGATCTTTTGAAGTTATTGGATTAATTGTTTTAGTGACATTAACAGTTTTACTTTTAGTGGTTTGACTTTATGATCGTAAAAGAATTAAAGATATCCAAATGAATTTAGGAACAGATGGTCAAAGTGCAGCAACTTTAATTGCTTCTGTTCAAGAATCTAGAAGATCAGAAAATAAAGCTTGAATTAAATTCTATATTTTTGTGTTTATTTTAACTGTTTTAGTACCGCTTGCAATCTTTATTTTCTTAGTTTATACAAAGGTTATTAGAAGAAAGAAATAAGATGAATTTACTTGTAATTGCTCAAAATTATTTTAATGATATTGAAATGACAACTGTTCTTTCATGTTTAAAAAGAAGTGGGAAATTAGAAAAGTTAGATTATTACAACCCAAGTCTTCAAAATGTAGAAGGACAGTACGGGATTACTAAATTAGATAATATTTTAAATGAAGTAAATATTGATGAATATGACGGTCTTTATGTACCAGGTGGAAAAGGTGCACAAACTTTAAGAACAGACTTAATTTCGCTTAATCTTATTTCTGAATTTCTTAAAAAAGATAAATATCTTTTTGCAATTTGTGATGCTCCTAATGTTTTAGTTGAATCTAAAATTATTGACCAAACTAAACCATATTCTGCTTTTCCAAGTGAGTGAGCAAAAGAAACACGGACAGAATTTTATAGCAATGATTATGTAACTCAAACAGGAGCCAAAATATTAACTGGTCGTAGTGCGGACGCTTCGATGGAACTTGGTTTAGCTATTTTGAATCTTGTTTATGGAAAAGACATAGCAAATTTTGTTTATCAAGGTATGACCGGAAGAAGCGATAAAAAATTTTAAATTAAAAACAAACAACTTTTGTTGTTTGTTTTTTTCTCCTTTTTTAATTTTGTTGAATAGTTTGTTTGTTTTTGCGAATATCAAGAACTGTGAATGTGAGCTGAACTCCAAAAATTGTTAAACTGATAATTTGTCAAATTAAGCCAGCAATTAATGATTGATATCCAATTCCGTCATATTGGTTTTGAAGAATTCCGATAATTCATCAAATAATTCATGCAACGTTATTAATTTCGTATAAAACAAACATTCAAACAGAAATTCCTTGTCATTTCTTAGTTATAAATGATTGAATTAATTGTGGAGCAAAAGCAAATGTAGTTAAAGCAGGTAATGTATAACCGAAAATTGCAGATTGATTTTCTGTCATTGTGATTAAACCGATTTGACCACTTGATTCTTCTTTAATATAGAAACCAATTAAAATGATGGCAACCCCTCATGTTGCTAAAATTCCTAAGTAACCAAACATTTTTTGTCTTTGACTAAATTCTTTTTTGTAATAGTAAAGCAATCCTGTCATAACACCATTAACAAAAACAGATAATCCATCAGCAATTACCACATTATAAAGGTGATTAGGGTTAGTAACACCATAAATTACTCAACCTAGAATTCCTAAATGGAAAATTCAAAATGAAGTAAAATTAATATTTCCTGTCTTTTTATCTTTAAGAATTTTGTAAAGCTGAGGTAAACTCAAGCACACAATTAAGATACTAGTTATAACTAAAAAGATATTAAATGATAGTGAATAAGGATTAGTCCCCTTTACTTTGTCATCTAATAAATTTCCAAAATTAGTTAGCATTACTTTATTTTATCAAAATCTTAAATTGAGCTAAAAATAAAAAAATGTGGAACGAAAATTTCCACAAATTAGAAATAATTTTTTGACTATACAAATTGTCTATTTAGAAAAACCCTAAAAAGTAATTAAAAAAACTAAAAAATAACTATTTTTATATTTTCGAAGAAAATATTTACCTTTTTTTTTTTTTTTTTGCAAGAAAACTGCTAATTTATTGTATTTTAAAAGGTATATAATAAAGTTATAAATGGCTAAAATTTAACATTTTTAACAATGTTATTATAGCAATTTATTAGTTGGAATATGAAATGAGGAATTATGAAATTAAAAAAATTATTATTTTTACCTTTAACAGTAGCACCTGTTGTTGCTGTTTCTGCTCCTCTTGTATCGGCAGCGACAGATAATGACAATCAAAGTGTTCAAAAAATTCAAGCAATTTTAATGATGCATAGAGATGCACAAAAACAAGACTTTGACAACACAGTAAAATTAGCGAAAAATGTAATTAAAGTTTTAAACGATAAATATAATACAAACAGTGAAAAGAAATTTGTTTTCGGAGAAAAAGATCTTGAAGAGCAAAATGGTACTTTTACACAATATTATACAGTTTTACCACTTTTAATTAGAAATAAAGATTATGATCAAGCAGCTTGATTATGAAGAGATATGTACCGTACTTTAAATCAAGTTAGAAATGAATATTCAAGTATTCTTTTAATTAGTGAATTATTTGATAAATTTTCAGAATACAAAGACTCAATTTTAGCTAAAATGGATGAAATTAACGAAAGATGAAAACAAACTTCAATGGATTACTATGGAGAAGAAACAGGAATGCCTGCTTCAAAAGCTTTCGAAGAATATTTAAAAGTAGTAGCACCATTAGCTAAGGCTGATTTAGAAAAACTTAAAGCTGAAAAAGAAACACAAGCTACAAAAATCACTGAGCAAGAAACAAAAATTACTGATTTAGAACAAAAATTAGAAGCCCAAAAAGCAGCGATTGCAAAAGCACAAGAACAAGAAGCAAAAATTGCAGAATTAGAAAAACAATTAGAAGCTCAAAAAGCAGCGATTGCAAAAGATAAAGAATTACTTAAATCATCAGAATCAATTGATGATTTAGTTGAAAAAATGAATCAATTACTTAGCGAAACAAAAGCTGGTGAAGTTATTGAAAGTAAAAGAGATTTAAGAGAATATCACGAAAAAGTTAAAAATGTTATTCAAACATTAAAATCAGAAACTACAAGATTATCAAGAGATAAAGAAACTCTTGAAGGAAATGTTAGAGAATTAGCTGATAAATCACGTAATATTGAGACAGAAGTTACATATTACAGAAAAAGTTCAGGAATTTACAAAATTTTATTTTGAACATTACTTTTTATCCCACTTTTATTAATTTTAATTCTTTTAGTAGTTCTTAAAAAACGTGACAAAAAAGAAGAAGTCACAGCTTAATTTAAAGAAAAATATCACAAAAACATTTGTGATATTTTTATATTTGTCCGTCCATAATTTTATAAATTGTTTCACCTATTGTTCCTGTTTCATGATCATCAATAACTAAATTAGCGGCAGCTTTTGCTTCGGGTGTTGCGTTCCCAAGAGCGACACCAAAACTAGCAGCTTCAATCATATTGACATCATTTCCACTATCTCCAAAAGCAATTAAATCTTTATTACTAAGTCCTAATTGATGCAATAATGTGTTAATTCCATTTCATTTTGAAGCATTTTTAGGATTTGCATCTGTGTAAATTGAGTTAGTTAAATAAATTTCAAATTTCTCAGGATCTAATTTGCTACGAACTTCTTCGGTAATTTGTTTTGCTAAATTTTCAGGATTCCGAAGAGCAATTTGAGTAATTACTGTTTGTGGATTATTTACAATTTGTTCGAGTTCTTCAATTGTTGCTAAATTTAAGACATTTAAATCCATAATTTGTTTATTAGAGATTCAGTCTGGCATTTTATTGTTAGGAAGAATAGTTCCATTATAAGTTGTTGTATCAATTGTTAAAATAGATTGATATTTATTAGCAGCTTCCTTCATGACTTTAAAAGCAATAGGATCTAATGAACTAATTACTTGTAATTGATTATTAATTTTGTTATAAATTGCTGATCCATTAGAACAAACAAAATAATCAATATTTGCTAATTCACCATTTTCGATCAAAGGAATAATTTTTTTAAATCCTCTTCCTGTTGCAACGATATTTAAATAACCGGCTTCATGGCTATCTTTAATTGCTTGTTTTGTAAAAGGGTGAACGGTATTATTTTTTAATAATAAAGTTCCATCTAAATCATATGCCAAGATTTTTTTCATTTTTGTACCTTTCTCCAAATTAAAAGCAAGCTTAACTAAACTAGGACAGAAAAAATTAACAATTTATCAAATTGGATAGCCCCATACTATATTCGTATGGGGTTTTTCAATTTAGACATGATTGAATTCTAAATTTATTGTATCAATTAACATAATTAGATATTACTTTTTCTAGTTCACTCAAAGTCATAGCTTTGATATTTAAATCTCTAATTAATTCAGTTTTTAAATTTGAAAATCAATATTCCACAACTCTATTATCTAAACTATTTCCTACTTTTGAAAGTGAAATTATTCCACCTTTATTTTCAATAAAATGAGAAAAATCATCAGATGTATAAGTTGAGCAATGATCTGAATGTAGTATAAAACTTTTTTCAAAATCCACATTTTCAAATGTTTTGTAAATTAATTTTGAATCATTAAATTTGGAAAGAGAAAAACTAATTATTTCTTTAGTTTTATGTTTAATCACTACTGAAAGATAAACATTATTGTTTATCGCATCTTTTGTCGCTGGGAGATATGTTACATCGGTAGCATATATATTTCTGTTATATACATCGTTATAATCTCTATTCACAATGTTTTCTTTTATGACAGATGTGTTCTTTACTTCTTTTAATTTTTTTCTTTTTCTTATATTGCAAAATAAACCTAAGGCATTCATATATCTTCCTAGAGTTCTTTCGTTTATGTCTATTTTATAGTGCTTTAAGATAAAATATTTTAATTTTTGTCTACCATATTTAGATCTATTTTGTTTAAATGAATCAATAATCAAGTCTTGGTACTTTATTTTTCTGGATTTATTTTTAGGAGCAAAATTATTTCTTTTATGTTTGGATATTGTTTGTCTACAAAGATACAACAAAATAGCAAGTTTATACGAAGCCATATTAATATGTGATGCCTCTTGAACTTTCTCTGTTTTAAATTTATCTTTTGTAATTTCTCTATATCTTTTTGCAATTTCAATTAAATCTTCTCGTGTAAAAATGTCTCAATTTATATCTTGTTCTTTCACTTTTCTTGACCTACCGGTTCCAGGCTTTCTTGGTTTTTTATTCATATTACAATTATAATGTTTTAATATTCCTCGTAATCTTGCTTTCACATATTTATCTTTTGCTTTTGCACCATATTTATACATAAGTTCAATTGCATACTTTTTGCCTAATTGAAAAAATGTATTATAAATTTCTTTTTCTTGTTCTTCTGTAAAATGTTTACCCATTTTTTCTCCTTTAAAAATATAAAAAATTAACATTCGAAGGAATGTTAATTTTTATTGTCCTAGTTTAAACTTGCTTTTAATTTTTACCAATAAATTCTTTATCACCCATATATTTTTGGAGTGCTTTTGGAATTGAGATTGTTCCGTCTTCGTTTTGATAAATTTCAAGTAAAGCAGCAATGACTCTATCAATTGCAAGACCAGACCCATTCATAGTGTGAGCATATTCAGTTTTACCTTCGTTATTACGGTAACGGATCATTGCTCTTCTAGCTTGAAAATCACCCATATAACTTACTGAAGAAACTTCTCTAAAACGTTGTTCTGATGGCAATCAAAGCTCTAAATCAACAGTATTTCGTGAACTAAATCCCATATCACCTGTACAAAGTTGTAAAGTTCGATAAGGAATTTCTAATTTTTCTAAAATTGCTTTTGCATCTTCAAGCATTGCTAAATATTCAGTTCAAGCATCTTCAGCGTTTGTAACTTTAACTAATTCAACCTTTTTAAATTGATGTTGACGAATTAAACCTTTAGTATCTTTACCGCTACTTCCTGCTTCTGAACGGAAACATTCTGTGTATGCGGTTGCTTTAAATGGTTGAGATAAATCAACAATTTCATTATTGTAAATGTTTGTTAAGGTGACTTCTGCTGTTGGGATTAAATAACTTGCACTTTCGCTTTCGATTTTATATAAATCTTCTGCGAATTTTGGTAAATTACCTGTTCCGTAAAGCATTTCTGATTTAACAATTACTGGTGTTGCAAATTCGTTGTATCCTTTTTCAATGTGAGTATCGATCATTAAGTTGATTAATGCCCGCACTAATCTTGAACCCTCATTTTTGTAAATTACATAACGAGAACCAGAAAGTTTGACTCCACGTTCAAAATCGATAATATCTAAGTTTTTTGCAATTTCATAGTGGGGAAGCATCGCTTTGACAAGTCCTCTTCCGATTTTATCACGAGTTTCTAAAATAACATTTTGATCTTCGTTTTTACCAACAGGAACAGTTTCTAATGGTAAATTAGGAATTTGTAAAATTAAATCATTAATTTTGGAATTTAAGTTATTAGCTTTTTCTGTTAATTCTTGTTCTTCTTGTTTAATTGCTTCAATTTGATTTTTAATTTCTTGAATTTTAGCTGGATCATTTTTGAATTTTGAAAATTCTTTTGATAATTTTCCAAGCTCAGCTTTCTTATTTTGAGCTTCAAACATAATCTGACCTCTATTTTTAGCTAATTCAACAAATTCATCATAAATTGAAATTTCAAAATTTCTTGAGAGTAAGCCTTCTCTAACTTTTTCTACATTATTTAAAACGTATTTAATATCTAACATATAACCTCGTTTATTTTGATTTATATAATTATTAAAATTATACAAATATTTAAAATTAATAACTTGATTTTTTTGATTAAGATTATTAAGTTTGGTAATTTATGAAATCTTTTTTATTCATTTTTTAACTAAAAAATAGTAAAATAAACAAAATAAAATCTTTATACCTCTAAAAACCTATTTTTAGATATTTTTAAGGTATAATATACACGCTATATTTATAACTATCAAAGGAGGCTAAAAATGAGCAAAAGAACATATCAACCAAACAAACGTAAACACGCTAAAGTTCACGGTTTTAGAGCTAGAATGAAAACAGCTAACGGAAGAAAAGTTTTAGCTAATAGAAGAGCTAAAGGTAGAAAAAGATTAACAGTTTCAGATAAATAATTTTTTAAATAATGCAAAAAAAATATCGACTCAGAAAAAATTGAGAATTTAATTCGGTTATTAATACCAAAAAACAACTAATCAATAAATATGTCATACTTTATTATCGCAAAAGTGACGCCTTTAAAGTTGGTATTACTGTACCTAAAAAATTCGCTAATTCAGTAGGTCGGAATTTATACAAAAGACAATTAAGAGCAATTTTGCATGAAGCTCAAATTTATGATTTAAATTATGAATTTGTAATTATTGCTCGCAAAGAATTTTTAAATTCTGATTTTATAATTAAAAAAGCAGAAATTAAAAATCTCTTTGAGAAATTTAGGAAAAATGAACAGATCTAAACAATTTAATTATTTTACCAAGGGACATGACCCTAAAGAAAAAAGAAAAAGTCAATTTAAGAAGTACTTTAAGTGAATTAAGGCCTTCTTTTATTTATTTATTTTTGGACTTACTCTTACAGGGTGTGTTCAGACCTTCACAATTAAAACTAGTTCAACCGTAGGTAACGGTTTTGAAATTTATAAAAATAAAAATGAAATCGCACCTAGAGTTACAACATTTGAAACAAAAGAAACAAATGCAGGTAAAAACGAAATTAACTTTAATTTACTTGCACCTAATAACGAAAACCATCATGTTAACTTAAAAGAAATTGAAGATAAAAAATTTATTGAAAAATTAATTAAGCAAACAGAACAAGATGGTGGAGAATATGGAAAATATGGTGAATATAGTTCATCAATTAGATTTTCTAATACAAATCAAAGTGTAATTTCAAGATTGAAAGAACTTGGTTTTGTAGAAAATGGTTATGAAATTTTAGAAAAAGACGGAAGATTCTTATTTAAAACAAGTTCTGCAACAAAATATACAAGAATTAACGAAGATCAACCAATTGCTTTCTATACAAATGGCTCAATTTTTGCTTTAAAATTAAAATCAAATAAAGCTAATGACTACCAAGTAGAAAATGTTAATGGTAAAGATTCTTATGTAATTAGTAATTCTTACACAGGAAGCTTAATTAGTAGTGTTGAGTTAGTTAATAGTGCTACTGAAGAATATAATGCAGAAGCTTTTGCTAACAAAACAGCTAACGAAAAAGCAGCTGAACTTTCAAGATTAAGAAGTCTTGCAAATGGTGCTTATGATTCAGATGTTTTATTAACTCTTTATAATTATTCATTTGGGCCAAACTCAATCTTTTTACAAAAAGTTCAAGCTATTGATAGCAAATACCAAACAGTTTATCAATTTGTAACTGATGCTCCAAATTGAATTAATCAAGAAGTTTCTGATTTTCACTCATCAGTTCTTATTTCACCAAATAAAGTTGGTGATTTAGATAATTTATTAACACAATACAACAAAAAACTTACACAAGCTAAATCATTTAATTTAACTGGATTAGAAAGTTTTGAAGAAAAAATTAATAAACTTCAAGAATTTACTAACGAAATTAAATCTTCATTAAATTCAGAAAATGAAGAAAGTAGAGCTCAAGTTGAACTTACTAAAGAACAAAAAACAAAAGCTCAAAGTCTTTCTACTGAACTTTCAAATTTATTAAAGGATATTGTAGCAAAAGATAATTTAACTTTAGGAACAATTGAAAAAAATAAATACGATTTATTAGTTCAATATAATTCAACTTTAAAATCATATTTAAGTATTGCTGGATTCCAACCTGTTAATGGCACAATTAAAGTTGCTACTCAAAACGGAGAATCAGTTTTAGCTCTTAAAGGTGATGCTCCACAAAAACCAATTTATACATGAGGTCAAGCTTGAGAATTAGGACCATTTTACGGTTTATTAGTGTATCCATTAGGTGCATTAATGCAATCAATTCGTAGTCCTCTTCCAAGTCTTAATGGTTGATCATCAATTTTAGCAATCATTATCGCTGTTATCTTAACACGTCTTGTAACACTTGCATTAACATTTAGAACAACAATGATGCAATCATTACAAGAAGAATTAAAAACCAAAAAAGCAGCAATTGAAGCTAAATATAAAGGTTTTGAAGATAACAAAACAATGAAACTTAGAAAACAACAAGAATTATCAGCATTAAACAGTAAATATAATGTAAATCCACTTGATATGTTGGGTGCTACTTTATTCCAAATGCCGATCTTCTTTGCGATGTGACGTGTTATTCAAGGTTTCCCAGAAATTAAAGCTACAGTATGACTTGGATTAAACTTCTCTTCTACTTCATATAAAGAACTTTTATCAGGAAACTTTGTTTACTTATGAATTTTAATTGCAGTTATTGCTGCTCAACTTGCATCTCAATTAATTCCGCAATGATTAAATCGTAAAAGACTTAAAGAAAGAGCTACTTTGGCAGAAATTGAAGCACTTAAAAAATCAGAACGTACACAAAAAATGATGATGATTGTTTTCACAGTAATTACAGTTCTTTTCACAGCTGGTGTTCAAGTTTATTGAATGTTTGGTGGTATTTGACAAATTTTCCAAACAATTGGAATTCATTACCTCAAAAAAACACAGTGATTTAAAGAACGTTATTCTAAAAAAGCATTTAAGGCAAATAAATAAGAAATAGTAAACTGGGACACGAAAAGTGGACAAAAAGTTTAATTTACTAAAACACCTCAACACTCTTGAGGTGTTTTTCAATTTAATACTGATTGAATTCTTTCGTTGTTGTATCAAAACACAAAATCATCAATCAGTGATTTTAATTCATTAAAAGTTATTTTTGTAATATCGATTAATTTTAAACATTCTGATTTTAAAATTGAAAAGAAATATTCTGCTTCTCTATTATCTAAAGAATTTCCTACTCTACCCATTGATACAACACCATTGTTTTTCTGAATTAAATCTACATAAGTTTTTGAAGAATATTGGAAACCATGATCAGAATGAGCTATTCATTTTTTATCCATTTTGATTTTAGACATATGTTCCATTACTAGTTCTAAATCATTTCTTTTTGAAAGATTATAATTAACAACAAATTTGCTTTTGTGATCAATCGCAACAGATAAAAATACAAAATTGTTTAAGCAATCTTTTGGTGCAGAAATATAAGTAACATCAGTGGCAATTATTTGGTTTGTCTCTCCGTGATAATCACGATTAACAAGATCTATAAATTTTACGTTTGTGTTCTTTTGTTCTCTATCTATTTTCTTTCTTCTGATTAAACAAAATAAGTTTAATCTTCTCATCGCTCTACCAATAGTCCTATAATTTAGATCTATTTGGAATTTTGTTCTAATATAACTTTCCAATCTTTTTCTACCAAACAAACCCTTATTTTTCTTAAATGACTTAATTATTAATTCATCATATTTAGTATTTACAGATTTTTTTCTTGTTTGCTGCTCTTTAGTTTTTAGATTGTGAATTGTTGACTTAGATTTATTAAAGCATAGGCCCAATTTTCTTGTAGAAAGTGAAGATTTCTTAATTTTAGAAATATCAACTTCAATATTATTTCTATCAAAAGAGTCTTTATAAATTTCTAAAATTTCAATCAATTGTTCCTTAGGCATTTTTTCTCATTCCTTTTTTACAATTTCAATAGGAGTAATTTTTTGCCTTTTTGGTCTACCTGACCCTTTACCTTTTTTAGATGATTTACCTGTTTGCGATTCTATATTTATCATTCCTAAATTATATCTGTTATACTTGAAGACAAAATATTTTTTAGCCTCATTGAATTTTCTATCAAAAAAACTAAAACCTCTGATTGAATAATATTTAAGTTCAAAATCATTTTTTGATATCAAATTATTTTTGTAATCTTCATAACTACCGAATAGTTCTAATCATTCATGTGCTTTTAATTGTCTCATAATACCTCCTAAATATATAAAAACACGAAATATGGTTGTGTCCATATTTCGTGTCCCAGTTTATAGTAGTTAAACTACTATTTTTTTATTTTTATCTTTATTTTTTAAAAAAAATACTTGACTATTTTATTAAATGATGTATTATATTATCAGTGGTTATAGCAAAGGGGATCACCTGAATCCATTCCGAACTCAGTAGTTAAGCCCTTTAGTGCCGACGATAGCCGAAAGGTGAAAATAGGGAGCTGCTATTTTTTTATTCTTTTTTTAAAAAAATAGTATTTTATATACGGTTATTGAGATAATTTATTTAATTCAAAACAAGCACAAATAGTGTGCTTTTTTTGTCTTTTTTTGAAATTTTAGAAAATTTTGAATTTGTTATAATATTTAAAATATTTATATTTTAAATAAATAGACTAGATAGGAGCTTTATGGCTATTAAAAAAACAGAAAAATCATTTTTTGAACGTTTATCAGAAAAAAACTATAAACACGATAATAAACATGATAAAAAAGTTACAAACAAAAAGAAAAGAACAGGTTTAACAATTGGTATTGGAATTGGTTTAACAATAGCTGTCGCAACAGCTATTGCAGTACCACTTGGTTTAAATATCGCAAAAGTTAATTATCTTGACAAATCTTCTGATGATACAACAATTTTAAAATATAAAAATCCAAATGCAACAAGCAAAAATGTTATTTTAGGTGATTTAGATAATCAATTACAAGCGAATACAAACACAATAACCAGTAAATTGAATCAAGTTTATAAACAAACAATTTTTGAATGATACAATGAAGAACAAGCTGCTTCTGAACAATTTCAATTCAGAGTGAATGCTTCACTTAATACAGGTGATTCTCAAAAAACAAATATTGCTTTAAAAACATTAGAACAAATTCGAAAAGATCAAAAAGCAAAATTAGAAGATCAAAAACTTAACTATCAAAAAATTTATAAAACAGGTTGAGAACAAAAATTTAATGAATTACTTTTATCTGATTCATATGGAAATAGTAAAACAGAAGCTGAAGCAATCGAACATGCAACTTTCCAAGTTGTTGAAAAAGAAGCAACTAGACGTTTTAGAGTTAAGATTCAAAAAAGAGATAATACAATGCTTAAAACAGCAACCAAAGATTACAAACAAATTAGTAGCGGTGGTTTAGGAGTTGTTAATTCAAACGGAGAACAAGCTGTCACAATTAAAAATGGTGAAGCTATTTTCCCTTATCTAAAATCAATTGATGAATCAAACGCTTTTACAGACTTAACTTTCGAAGGTATGCTTTACTACGAAATTCCAAATACTAATAAAATTGTTACATTTTCAACTGAATCATTTATTCCGAAATATATGTCACCACTTAATCTTGTTAACGAATATGTGACAAACAATAATTTAGGAATCAATACTAATATTATTTTCCCTGGCGAATTTAAAAATACTGCTAATCCAGAATTTAGTTTTAGTGAAGCCGATAAAAAAACTTTAGCAAACTTATTTAAATATCAAATGTTAGTCGGTGAAAATGAAGTTGAAGTTAAACCAGTTTTTGAAATTGCTTTTAATCAAACAAATGGTGTTTTTAAAAAGCAAGCAAGTGAGTTTATGACATTAACTAAATCAAGTGATAGCGAAAAAGAAGTATCACAATATCAAACTTACCTAAATCTTTTAACCAAAACCAAAGATTCATTAGCAACAAGCGGCATTTCTTCATTTAAAAATGATTTTGCAAGTGAAATTAGTCTTAACTTAGCAACTTTAGCTTCTGAAATTTTTGATTTAAATGTTTATCCAAAGTCATTACCAATAGTGAATTTAGCAAGTTTATTTAAATTACCTCAAAATATCCAAGATCAAGTAAATGTGATTTTAGAACAAATAAAAGGTTTAAGTGATAAAAATGCTATCGTAATCAAAGTTAATGAGATTAACAACTTGATTAATGATTTTATTGTAAATTCATCTGAAAGACAATTCCAAGATTTTATTAATTCAAGATTTAATTATAATTTAGTGTTTGAAAATGCAACAAAACACAAACAAACTTCTTTTGCATATCAAGTTGAAAATCTAGGTGGATTTTTAGTTTTAGCTGACTCTAAAATTCAATGAGTTCGTCGGACAAAACTCGATGATACACAAATTAATAACTTTATTAAAAATCAAATCAAAGAAATTAGTTTAAATGAAGTTGCGGATTTAAAATTAATTACTAACTTAAACGCAATTAACAGCAAGAACGTAATTCTTGCAAGTATTTTTAAAGATTCAAAATTAGTTGAAAAATTGCAAGAAAAAACAGAACTTAAAGACATTGATTTTAAGGAACTTGAAAAGCAAAATTTAGCAATTGTTAAAGGGAATTCAAATGTTCAAATAATTGATTCTTTAGTAGCAATTAATAAATGAGTTGATGCTCAAAAGAAATTGCGTGATCCTTACAATATTCACATCCAAAATGGACAAACATTAATTAGTTATCGTGATAATGAAGGTAATTTAATTAATTCAAATAATGAAGCAGAAACAACAATTAGCAATATCTATCAAAATGCACTTAAACAAGTAGCGAAAGGAAGAAATTAAGAATGAAAAAATCTATTAAAATACTTAGTTTATTAACTTCATCATCTTTAATTGCTCTTAGTGCTGTTTCGTGTGGACGTGAAGTTTCTACTATTCCGAAATTAGAACAAGATAAAAGATTATCGAACAAAGATTCAATTAAAACATTTGCCGAAAATACTTGATTAGGAAATACAATTGCAAGTCTTTATCAAGTTAATTTAGAACAAGCTCAAAATTATGAAGATGTTTTAAAAGCTTTAATTAATAATCAAAGCTTTGCAAATGATGCTTTAAGAGCTTACAATACTTTTTTAGGTTTACAAAATCAAAAAGAACCTGGATTCTTAGCTAAAAAAATTAATAAATTATTATCAGAAGGTATTCTAAATTATGATGCCGTACTTGAAAATTTAACAACTAACCCTAATTTTGATTTATTAAATGCAGAACAATTTAAATTACTTTATGTTAATAAAAATACAGATGTGGCATTAGAAACAAATAAAGCTCTTTTAGTTTATAAATACTTCTTAATTAATAATGAAGCTGATTTAACTAAAATTGATTCATCTTCATTTAATTCAAACAAAGCAAAATATGATTTAGATTATTTTAATTTAGTGCAATATGCATTAAGCAAAAAATTAGTTCAAGCATGAGGTTATAGTGCTTCTGATGCTGATGCTGTTTTTGTTGAAATGTTCCAAACTATCGAAAATATTGACGCTTACAATGACTTTTTACAAAGTAAAGTGGTTGGAACTAAAAAGATTTATTCAAGTGAATGAATTAACAAAACTAAGCAATATCAGTTAAATTTAGCTGGTTATGTGGGTATTAAATCAGCAAGTGATTTTGCAATTAGTTTTGATTATGAACTTTTAAAACAAGTAACAAATGCTAATGTTTATACAGGTTTTTACGACAATCAATCTCATAAAATTGTGGAAGTAAATGATGATTTAACTTTAGCTCAACCAATTTCGGTTGCAAATGGGAACTCAAAAATTGAAATTAATTACATTAATGTTATTGTTCCAATTGCAAAAGATAAGCAACTTGTAACTGGCAAAAACCAAGATGGTTCTGATAAAAAAGAAACAGTCAAAGTCCTTACTTTTGAAAACACACCTTATCAAAATAACTTAATTGAACTTGCAACCTTACTTAGCGGATATGATTCAAACCTTTATCAAAATGCATTAAATGCCTATGTAAAATTAGGTTATGTATTAACAAAAGGTTCTAATGAATTAGTCAATAAAGCTATTAGTGATTTAACTTTTGTGGAGAAATAATGACTTTATTTGAAAAAATTATTGCTCGTGAAATTCCTAGCGACATTCTTTATGAAGATGATAAAGTAATTGCTATTTATGATATTCACCCTAAACAACCTGGACATTTTTTAGTTATTCCCAAACAAACTAAAGAAAATATTTTAGGTCACGATCAAGAACTAAGCTCTTATCTCTTTTTAAAAGCATTAGAGCTTGCACGAAAATTAGTAGAATCAGGACAAATTTCAGGATTTAAACTTCAAATTAATACAGGCACAAGTGCAGGACAAGAAGTTATGCACACTCACATTCACATTATTCCTTATAAATAAAATAACCAGCTAGAAGTCGACACTTAAACTGGGACACGAAAAGTGGACAAAAAGTTTAATTTACTAAAACACCTCAACACTCTTGAGGTGTTTTTCAATTTAATACTGATTGAATTCTTTCGTTGTTGTATCAAAACACAAAATCATCAATCAGTGATTTTAATTCATTAAAAGTTATTTTTGTAATATCGATTAATTTTAAACATTCTGATTTTAAAATTGAAAAGAAATATTCTGCTTCTCTATTATCTAAAGAATTTCCTACTCTACCCATTGATACAACACCATTGTTTTTCTGAATTAAATCTACATAAGTTTTTGAAGAATATTGGAAACCATGATCAGAATGAGCTATTCATTTTTTATCCATTTTGATTTTAGACATATGTTCTATTACTAGTTCTAAATCATTTCTTTTTGAAAGATTATAATTAACAACAAATTTGCTTTTGTGATCAATCGCAACAGATAAAAATACAAAATTGTTTAAGCAATCTTTTGGTGCAGAAATATAAGTAACATCAGTGGCAATTATTTGGTTTGTCTCTCCGTGATAATCACGATTAACAAGATCTATAAATTTTACGTTTGTGTTCTTTTGTTCTCTATCTATTTTCTTTCTTCTGATTAAACAAAATAAGTTTAATCTTCTCATCGCTCTACCAATAGTCCTATAATTTAGATCTATTTGGAATTTTGTTCTAATATAACTTTCCAATCTTTTTCTACCAAACAAACCCTTATTTTTCTTAAATGACTTAATTATTAATTCATCATATTTAGTATTTACAGATTTTTTTCTTGTTTGCTGCTCTTTAGTTTTTAGATTGTGAATTGTTGACTTAGATTTATTAAAGCATAGGCCCAATTTTCTTGTAGAAAGTGAAGATTTCTTAATTTTAGAAATATCAACTTCAATATTATTTCTATCAAAAGAGTCTTTATAAATTTCTAAAATTTCAATCAATTGTTCCTTAGGCATTTTTTCTCATTCCTTTTTTACAATTTCAATAGGAGTAATTTTTTGCCTTTTTGGTCTACCTGACCCTTTACCTTTTTTAGATGATTTACCTGTTTGCGATTCTATATTTATCATTCCTAAATTATATCTGTTATACTTGAAGACAAAATATTTTTTAGCCTCATTGAATTTTCTATCAAAAAAACTAAAACCTCTGATTGAATAATATTTAAGTTCAAAATCATTTTTTGATATCAAATTATTTTTGTAATCTTCATAACTACCGAATAGTTCTAATCATTCATGTGCCTTTAATTGTCTCATAATACCTCCTAAATATATAAAAACACGAAATATGGTTGTGTCCATATTTCGTGTCCCAGTTTACACTAGCTGGCTTTTTTATTTTATTTTTAAATTGTAATTACACCTAATTAAATTGGAGGTTCAAAATTAGGTATTTAAAATGTGTTATATGTTATTATTTTAACAAAAACGAAAGGAGGTAAAAACTTTGTATTACAAAATCTTAATAAATCGTTTTTTCTAAATCTTTAATATTAAAGTGAAAGCGAAAAGAAAATAAAAAATAAAAATTAAAAATATTAAAGAGGAAAACACCTTAAAGAAAAAAATAAAAAATTACAAAAATTTAAATTAAATTAATATTAAGTTAATCACGAAGTTTAATATAAAGGATTTTATAAACACATAAGAAAAGAGAAAAATAGTATTCAAATCCAAGAAGAATAGATTAACGATTTTTCAATAATAAAAACGAGACTCTAAAAAATAAAATATAATAAAACGAATTTAATTAATAGAAATAATTTTATCTAAGATAGATTTTGAGGTTGATTTTTGAATATATATACAATAATAAAAAGAGATATAAGTATTTTTTAATTGAGTTTAAATTGAATAGTTTTTAATTTTAAAAGGGTCTTTTTTTGGATGCAAAAATATTTTCACATCCGTAATTATTATACTCTTATAGAAAAAGACAGAAATAAAATTGGTAATTTTTCCACATTTAGTAGTCAAAATAAATATTTTAATTTTTTATTAGACTAAAATAAGAGATTTTTCTGAATAAATAATTTAATTTTTTGACTAAAAAAAGACTTTTTTACTTTATAATATTAACACTTAGCTGTCAAGCACTTTTGCTTGACATTTAAAAAGGAGGACAAATGGTAAAAATTAGATTAAAAAGAATGGGAAGCAAATTCAGACCAGTATACAAAATTGTTGCTGCTGATGCTAGAGCACCACGTGATGGTAAATTTATCGAAGCTTTAGGACACTACAACCCTACAACAAAAGAACTTGTTTTAAACAAAGAACAAACAGCTAAATGACTTAAAGAAGGTGTACAACCTACTGTGACTGTTGCTAACTTATTCAGAGCTAATAAATTAACTGAAGAACTTAAAAAATAATGAAAATCAATTTTCTAACCTTATTCCCTAAATACTTTGAACCATTTATTAATGAAAGTATTGTTGATAAAGCAAGACAAAAAGGATTAATAAATTTTCAAGTTATTGATTTTCGCAATTTTAGTACAAGTAAGCACCGGAAAGTAGATGATGAAATTTATGGTGGAGGTCATGGTCTCTTATTGCAAGTTGAACCAATTGATCTTGCTTTGGAGTCATTAAAAAATCGTGGTGGTTACAAAGTTTTGGTTTCTCCGCAAGGAAAAACTTTTACTCAAGAAATTGCTCATGAGTTAGCTACAAAAGAAGAAATTACCTTCATTTCAGGTCGTTATGAAGGATTTGACGAAAGAGTAGTTGAACTTGTAGATGTTGAATTATCAATTGGAGATTATGTTTTAACTGGTGGTGAATTACCTTCGATGGTAATGGCTGATAGTATTATTCGTTTAATCCCTGGGGTAATTAAACAAGAGTCGCATGAATTTGACTCTTTTCAAGGAATAGGTTTACTTGATTATCCACAATATACAAGACCAAGAGAATATAAAGGAATGAAAGTTCCAGAAGTCTTGTTTAATGGTAACCATAAAGATATTCAGGAGTGAAAAACAAAAGCACAATGAGAGAAAACTCTTAGAAACAGACCTGATATCATCGAAAGGATAAAGAAACATGAGAAATAGATTATTAGAAGTTGTTGAAAAGTCACAATTACGTTCAGATTTACCAAGCTTTCAAACAGGAGATAACGTTAAAGTTCACGTAAGAATTCGTGAAGGAGAAAAAGAACGTATCCAAATTTTTGAAGGTTTAGTAATTTCTAAAAAAGAATCAGGAACAAGAGAAGTTTTTACTGTTAGAAAAATTTCATATGGTGTTGGTGTTGAAAGAACTTTCCCAGTTAATTCACCACTTATTGCACACATCGAAGTAGTTCGTTCAAATAAAGTTCGTAGAAAAAGATTATACTTTATGAGAGATCGTAAAGGTAAGAGTGCTCGTCTTAAAGAAATTAAAAGAAACAAATAATTTCCATTTTTCCCAATTTAGAACTTATTTATTTTAAACATAAATTTGTTGAAATAAAAAATCACTTAAAGTGATTTTTTATTTTTCAATCATCGCAAGAAACTCATCTTCATTAATAATTTTAATTTCTAATTTTTGTGCTTTTTCAAGTTTACTTCCTGCATTTTCTCCGATTAATAGGTAGTCGACATTTTTAGAAATACTAGAAAGAACTTTTCCACCATTTTGTAGAATTTTATCTTTAAAATAATCTCTACTTTGACTTAATGTACCTGTGATTACAAAACTTAAATTAGTCAGTTTGGTATCAAGAATTTTTTTAGAGTTTTTATAAATTAAGATTTGATCTAATTTAGTTAAAAGCTCTTGATTTGGAATTTTAGAAACATATTCTTGAAGTGATTCAATAATTTTAGGACCAATTGTGTCTATTTTACTTAGTTCTTCTCAATTTAATGAAATTAGATCACTGAGTTTACTAATTTTTTGAGTTATTAATTCAGCCACTTGTGCTCCAATGTGCTTAATACCAAGAGCAAAAAGAGCTTTTGCTAGTTCGATTTCTTTAGCTTTTTCGATGCTACTTAGAATATTGTCAAGTTTTTTGTCCTTAAAACCACGAATTTCTAAGATCTGCTGACTATATTCTTTTAAGTTAAAAATTGAATATAAATCACTTAAAAAACCTTTTTCAAAAAACAGTCGAATGTAAGATTCACCAAGAGTGATGATGTTAAATGAAGGACGAGAAACAAAGTGGATTAAATTCTTAATTTGTTTTTCCTGACAATCTAAATTTAAACAAAACTGATCAACATTTTCATCGATTTCCTGTAAAAGCGAATTACAAGATGGGCAATAAAGAACTTTTTCAAGCACTCCTTGACTATTTTTGTTCACAAGTGCAATAATTTTAGGGATAATCTCGCCACTTTTAATAACTTTAACATCATCTCCAATATTAATATTCATACTTTCAATAAATTCATAATTATGAAGTGTGGCGTTTTGGACGATTGTTTGATTTAAGGAAATAGGTTCTAATTCAGCTACATAGGTGATTTTACCTGTTCGTCCAACAGTTGTTTTAATTGCTAAAATCTGACTAATTGCTTCTTCTGTTTCGTATTTATAGGCTATGGCATATTTTGGAAATTTAGCTGTACTACCTAATTTATCCCAGTTTTCTACTTCATTTAGTTTAATTACAAATCCATCACAATCAAATTCAAAACTATTTTTTAAATCTTTAAATTCATTAATTTTATTAAAAATAAAATCAAAGTCTCCACTAATAAAAGAGTAAGGATTGGTTTGAAATCCCTCTTTTTTAAGAAAATCTAAGACTTGTTCTTGTGAAGATAAACCAATTAATTCAGGATTTACAAGATCGTATAAAATAGCATCTAGTTCTCTTTTTGCAACAATTTCAGGATCAAGTTGTCTAAGAGTTCCAGAAGCAGCGTTTCTTGGGTTTGCAAATGGTTTTTGCTCAGAAAGAACTAATTCTTGATTTAATTTTTGAAATTTAGTTTTAGGTAAAAAAACTTCCCCTCTAATTTCTAAATAGTTGTGATTATTAATTCTTTTAGGGATTGAATGAATTTGATAAATGTTTTCAGTTACATCTTCCCCAATAACTCCATCTCCACGGGTAACTGCTTTAATTAATTGACCGTCTTGATAGTGAAGTGAAATGGATAAACCATCAATTTTAGGTTCTAAGCTATATGCCAATTCTTGTTTGTTTAAAGCTTTTTGAGTATTTTCAAAAAACTTTTGGACATCATCGAGGTTATATGCTTTTGCAAGCGATAACATTGGTTTTTGATGGGTGTATTTTTGGAATTTAGAATCAGCAAACCCACCGATTTTTAAAGTGGGTGAGTCACTTTGAATTAACTGTGGATAAGCTTGTTCTAATTGTTTGAGCTCAGCTAAGGCAAGATCGTATTCTTGATCAGAAACACTTGGATTATTATCGTTATAATATTCTTTATTTCAAGTATTGATTTTTGAAATTAAATCATTCATTTGGTTTAAAATTTTTTGTTTCTTATTTTGCATATTTCAATTATAGTTAAAGGAATTTTGAAATGAATAAAAAATTCAATATTCTTGTGAGTTGTAGAAAATAAATTACCTTAGTTTTAGAAGTTTTCTTGAAGTGTCTATTAAAAATCTCATTTATAATTATATTTATGAATAAACCAAAAATTATTTTTATTGACTTAGATGGAACAGCAATGGATGCTCCTGCTAAAAAATGATACAATAAGCGTCCATCAAACTATACCAAAGAAGTTATTGCTAAGCTTTCTAAAACAATTCCAGTTGTAGTTGCGACAGGTCGTGGAGTTAATGATACGACTTGAAAAATCATTAATTCATTAAATATGAGTGATTTTATTGCTTGAAATGGTGCACAAATTATTCGGAATAAAGAAGTGGTTCATAAAGAAATTATTCCTGCTTCTGTTATTGAAAAGTTATATCAAGTTTTAACCAAAAATAAATGTTGAATTATTTTTAATTCTAATTTTGATCATTTAACTTTTGTTAAGCGAAATATTTTTAAATGAATTTTAAAATTAAGAAAAACTGATTTAAAACTTTATTCAGAATTTAAAAACGATTTCCCGATCTATAAAGTTCTTGCAAGCGGAGTTAGACAAAAGAAAATTCAAAAAATACATGACGAACTTCGTGAAATTTTTAAAGATGATCTTGAAGTTGCATTTTCAGGGAGCAAAAATTTAGTTATTGAAATCACTAAAAAAACAGCTTCAAAAGGAATAGCTGAGCAAAATTATTGCAAAATGCTTGGAATTGATCCTCAGGATGCAATCCACATTGGTGATTCTATGAATGATGCTTCTGCAAAAGGAAAAGTTGGAAAGTTAGTTGCCATGAAAAACTCAACACAAAAATTAAAAGATATTGCAGATGAAATCACAGAATATACTTGTGATGAGCAAGGACTTGCAAAATATTTAGAACAATTTTTATAAAAAAACTACCTTAGTAAACTAGGACAATAAAAATTAACATTCCTTCGAATGTTCATTTTTTATATTTTTAAAGGAGAAAAAATGGGTAAACATTTTACAGAAGAACAAGAAAAAGAAATTTATAATACATTTTTTCAATTAGGCAAAAAGTATGCAATTGAACTTATGTATAAATATGGTGCAAAAGCAAAAGATAAATATGTGAAAGCAAGATTACGAGGAATATTAAAACATTATAATTGTAATATGAATAAAAAACCAAGAAAGCCTGGAAGTGGTAGGTCAAGAAAAGTGAAAGAACAAGATATAAATTGAGACATTTTTACACGAGAAGATTTAATTGAAATTGCAAAAAGATATAGAGAAATTACAAGAGATAAATTTAAAACAGAGAAAGTTCAAGAGGCATCAAATATTAATATGGCTTCGTATAAACTTGCTATTTTGTTGTATCTTTGTAGACAAACAATATCCAAACATAAAAGAAATAATTTTGCTCCTAGAATTAAATCCAGAAAAATAAAGTACCAAGACTTGATTATTGATTCATTTAAACAAAATAGATCTAAATATGGTAGACAAAAATTAAAATATTTTATCTTAAAGCACTATAAAATAGACATAAACGAAAGAACTCTAGGAAGATATATGAATGCCTTAGGTTTATTTTGCAATATCAGAAAAAGAAAAAAATTAAAAGAAGTAAAGAACACATCTGTCATAAAAGAAAACATTGTGAATAGAGATTATAACGATGTATATAACAGAAATATATATGCTACTGATGTAACATATCTCCCAGCGACAAAAGATGCGATAAACAATAATGTTTATCTTTCAGTAGTGATTAAACATAAAACTAAAGAAATAATTAGTTTTTCTCTTTCCAAATTTAATGATTCAAAATTAATTTACAAAACATTTGAAAATGTTGATTTTGAAAAAAGTTTTATACTACATTCAGATCATTGCTCAACTTATACATCTGATGATTTTTCTCGTTTTATTGAAAATAAAGGTGGAATAATTTCACTTTCAAAAGTAGGAAATAGTTTAGATAATAGAGTTGTGGAATATTGATTTTCAAATTTAAAAACTGAATTAATTAGAGATTTAAATATCAAAGCTATGACTTTGAGTGAACTAGAAAAAGTAATATCTAATTATGTTAATTGATACAACAAATTTAGAATTCAATCATGTCTGAATTAAAAAACCCCATACGAATATAGTACGGGGTTATTCAATTTAATAAATTGTTAATTTTTTCTGTCCTAGTTTATAGAGGTAGTTTTTAAAATTGAATTTTTGCTTCCACATCAGCAGCAAGTTCTTTGTTATCTTGATTTAAATAATAAAGACCCAATTTTTTACTTGTGAGAATATAATTGATTCTTCCACGGTCAATTTTATTAGGATCTGGTTCATTTAAAAAGCTTTGAACTAATTTGGTTTCTTTTTGGATTTCTTCTTCTGTTGGACGAAGTTTTAAAGCTTTTTGAACAAGCATTACTCAAAAGAATTGTGTAATCATTTCTTTAGCTTGTTCTTGGAATTTTGCGAATTCTTCTGGGTTTTGAACATTTTTATTTAATTCGAAATTTAAAAGTTCTGTCGGAATTTCTAATTGAGGATTATTTTTAAATAAGTCTTGTCAAACTTCTTGACTATATTTAAAAAGAGCATCTGAAAAAATTTCAGCTGTAACAGACTTAGCAATTTGATTCTGAACATCATTTAATGATTTAATTTCAGGTAAATTTAATAAGTGAATATTTTCTTCAGTAATTGGCATAACCTTTTTTTCTTTGATTTGATCCACTTCAATAAATAATTTTGTTTCATCTTTGGTAATTTCGGTTTTATCACCTTTTTTAAGTCCAATGATAGCCTTTTCAACCTCTGTGGTTGCTTTTTGGTTGGCAATAACTTGAATTGTCCGATCCTGTTCTAAATCTTTGTTTTTGATTTTTATTTTTAATTGAACAAAATCATTATCTTGAATTGCTCGATCTACATCTAATAAAAATTCATAACTTTTTAAGAAGTCTGTTTGGAATTGCTGAATTTTTTCTTGATAATCTGAATCAACTTGGAATTTTGGTTTGTTTTTTAATTCAAAACTAATTTTTGAAAAATCATCAAAATAATATTTTTTAAGTTCAAATTCTAGTGTTTCAATTGTGGCTTTAATATTTTGAGAGATTGGCATTAATGAAATAATGTTATCTTTAAAAAAGTCTTTTGTAAATACTTCATTGATTTTCATTTCAATATAAGCATTTTGTGCAAGTTCTAAAATTAATTTTTGATTAACTTTACTTAAATCTTTTTCGTGTTTTTTATTGAGGTAATTTAAAGCGTCGTTTTGAGCTTTAATTCATTCTTCACCTTCTAATTTAAATTGAATAATATCGTGTTTTAACATTTTTCTCCTAATATGATTTATATTAATAATTTTACCCTTTTCTTGAATATTTTATTCAAAAAATTAGCAAAGTCAGTGGTTGTTTGCTTAAATAAAAAAATGCATTGCTGCATTTTTTAAAATAAAGTCATTTGATCGGTTTCGTTTAAGCTTTCTAAAACACCTAGTTCATCAATTGTTTTAAAAAGAGTTGAGTTAATTGTGCTACGTTTTTTGAAATCTTCTTTTGATCGAAAATCACTTTCTTCACGTGCTTGAACAATTTTTTCAGCTACCGATACACCAATTCCTTTAATTGAAGCAAACGGCGGAATTAATGCTCCATTTGCTGCATCAATTACTCATTCATTAGCAAGCGATTTTTCTAAATTAATTTTTGAAATTTTAAAACCACGTGCATAAAGTTCACGAGCAATTTCAAGAGTTTGGATTAACTCTTTATCATTAACTTTTTTGTTTTTAATTGCATCTAATTCTTTTAACTTTGCGTTAATTTTTTTAGCACCAAAATCGTTTTCTAAAACTTCTACATCAAACTCTTGAACACGAGTTGTAAAGAATGTTGCATAGTATGCTAATGGGTGATAAAGTTTAAATCAAGCAATTCTTCATGCCATTAAAACATAAGCAGTAGCATGAGCTTTAGGGAACATGTACTTAATTTTCTTCATACTTTCAATATATCAACTTGGGACATTGAATTTTTTAAGTTCTTCTTCTTGTTCTGGTGTTATGCTTTTTCCTTTTCTGACTTGTTCCATAATTTTAAATGAATTAAGCGGATCGACACCTTTGTTAATTAAATAAACCATGATATCATCACGACAAGAAATAACATCTTTAATTGTCATTCCTTGATTTTTAATTAATTCTTGTGCATTATTACTTCAAACATCAGTCCCGTGTGATAAACCTGAAAGAGAAATTAGGTCAGCAAAAGATGTTGGTTTAGCTTCGTAAAGCATTTTTCTAACAAAGTTAGTTCCAAATTCAGGTAAACCAAGAGCACCAGTGATTTCTCCTCCAATTGCTTGTGGAGAGATTCCAAGAGCATCAGTTTCATAAAAGAGTGAAAGAACTTTTGGATCTTTTTTAGGAACATCTTTTTTAACATCTAAACCAGTTAATTTTTCGAGCATCCGAATCGCAGTTGGATCTAAATGACCAAGCAAATCAAGTTTTAAAACATTGTCATGAATTGCGTGGAAATCAAAGTGAGTAGTTTTTCAATCTAAGGAAATATCATCGGCTGGATAATTAATCGGAGTAAACTCTGCAACATCATACTCTTTTGGAATAATGATAATTCCGCCAGGGTGTTGACCTGTTGTTCGCTTAACTCCTTCGATTTTTGTTGATAAAAAGTCGATAAAGTTATTTGAATATGTAAATCCATATTCCTCGCAAGCTTTTTTAATGTATCCAAATCCTGTTTTCGATTTGATTGTAGAAATTGTTCCAGCTCTTAAAGTATGACTATCTCCAAAAAGTCTTTTAACTTCATTATGAACTTCGGGTTGAAATTCTCCAGAGAAGTTAAGATCAATATCAGGAACTTTATCTGCTTTAAAACCAAGGAAAGTTTCAAAAGGTATTGTTTGACCATCTTTAATCATGGTGATTTGACATGAATTACATGTTTTATCATCAAGGTCAAATCCGGATGTAATTCCTTCAATATTAGCAAGTTCAAAATGTTTACATTGCGGACAAACATAATGTGGAGGTAAGGGGTTAACTTCTGTAATTCCTGCCATCGTAGCTACTAACGAAGAACCAACAGATCCACGACTACCAACTAAGTATCCGCTATCATTTGATTTTTTAACAAGAATATGTGAAATTCAATAAATAACATCAAATCCATATTCTAAAATAGGATTAATTTCTTGCTCTAAACGATCTTTAATAATTTTAGGTAGTGGATTACCGTACATTTGGTGAGCTGTTTGATAAACTAGTTCTTTCAATTTGATGTGGGAATCATCAAATTTAGGTGTATAAAGCTTATCATGAATAACTATGATATTATCATCAATTAAATTTGCAATTTTGTGAGTATTGTTAATTACTATATCCTCAATTAAAGCTTGATCTTTTAAGAAACTAAATTTATCAAGCATTTCGTCTGTGGTTGGGAAATAAAGTTGCGGAATTTTAAGAGTATCTGCTTTTGCTTTTCCGTAGTTAAATAAAAAGTGAGCAGTATTACCAATACCTTTTGAATAAACTAATGATTTATAAAAAATTTGATCATTTTGATTTTCATAACGAACATCTCCAATTGCAACAACTGTTTTGCCAAATTTTTGTGCTCTTTGAATTAGTAATTTTAATAATTTTAAAATTTGTGAATAAGTAAAGTCATTTTCATCAATATAGTGTAAAAATGCATCAGGATGAGGAACTTCAATATAGTCAAATCTTTGAATTAATTCGTTTAATTTTAAATCACTTGAATATAAAAGAGCGTCAATTAATTCACTTTTTAGTCCACCAGAACCGATTAATAAATTTTCATGATCTTTTGGTAGATCTTCTCAAAATAATTTTGGTGATTTGAAATATCTTTGAGTTAAAGTTAAACTAGTTAACTCAAAAGTTCTTTAAGACCTTTTTGATTTCTAACTAAAACTGAGATTTGTGAAGAACGAGTTTTTTCACGTAACTCAGTTTGCTCATAGTTATAAAGTGTTTCTAAATCAACAATTCCTAAATCTTTTAAATTATAAATTGCAGTTGCTCATGCCTTAGCAAGAACCTCCGCATCGTAATTGGCACGGTGAGCAACTTCTGAATTATAATCAACACCTAAATTGCGACAAAAATCACCAAGAGCATGTTTAGCTTTATCTTTAAAAATTAATCTTGAAATAACAAGAGAGTCAATAAAAATTGTGTTTGGCAATTCCATGTTATGATCGATAAACTTTTGCAAGATAAAGTGCATATCGAAATTTGCGTTGTGAGCAAGGGCGATTTTGTTATTTAGAATTTGGTAAATCTTTTCAAGACCTTCTTTTTCTGACATTCCCTCTTCTGCAAGCATTTGATCTGTAATGTTGGTTAAGTTGCTTGTAAAAGCTGAAAGTGGAGCTTTAGCTTTCATAAAGAATTGATAAGTTTCTTTGATTGTTCCTTTTTCAACCAAAGAACCCCCAAATTCGATTATATCTCCAATTCTAGGTGAAAGGTGAGTTGTTTCAATGTCAAATGAGACAACGCTAGCTTCAGCTAAATCCACATTTACGAATTTAGGAGTTAAAATAGCGTTATTGTTTTTCTTAATAACATCAAAAGATACTCCATAAATTGGTTTAATTCCAGCTTTTTTAGCAGCTGATGTAAATTCAGGAAAACTTTGAACACTATTTGAATCAATGATTGCGACAGCTGAATGTTCAAAGTTTTTAGCAATATTAACAATATCGCTAGCACTTAGAATACTATCCATAGTATTCATTTTGCTCCGAGTTGAAAGTTCAATTCTTGTTCTATCAGCAAAATCACTACGCTTTTCGATTTTTGAAGAAATTGGACTAATATATTTTGCGTTTGGGACTTGAACATATTTTGAAGAGTCGAAACTATTGACTTTAACTTCACCGGAAATATTAACTCAATCATTTTCTTTAAGATCATTTAAGGTTGATTGAGCACCAACTGCACGAACAGTAACTTTTGTTGCTTCTTTAAGATCGGTTACAAAAAAATGATAGTAATAATTATTTCCAAAGTTTGAAACTTCTTTTTTATAAATCATTGCATCAAAATTGACTTTAATATTAAAAGCCTCACTTGGTAAATTGTTGATATATTGAATTACAACTTTTTCAAAATTAGTATTTTTGTAACTTTGTTTTTGATATCCATCACTTAGAGCTTTTTTACGAACTTGTTCAAAATTGTTATTTTGGTTTTCGGAAGTTTGCTTTTCTTGATTTGTAACAAAGTTTTCAATAACTTTTTGCTTTTCGACCTTAATTGATTCTTCAAGATTTCAACCACCCATATGGTTAATATCAATATCAAAATCAACAAACCCTCACTTAATCATTTCTTGTTTTGAATTCAAGATATTTAAATCTAGTTGATCGTCGAGATTAATAGTTTTGTAGTTAAAAATTCAACGTCCTTTTTGAGTATTAAATTCTAAATGACTTAATTCTTTGAGTAAATGACTTAGTTTTTCAAAATTTTGATCATTTTTAATCATTTGTAAATAGAAGTTTTTAACTTCTTTTTGACTAATATGATATGAATTGGTTTCATATTCAAAATTAAAAATAAAATTTGGTCCAATTTCCTTAATTAAATTTTTGAGTTTTTGGATTTTTTTTCAATCAGGAATTTGAGTAAGAACAATTGTGAAGCTTAAAAAAATTTCATTATTTTCGTCATAGTCTTTTTTGATTTTTGAATCTTTAATATAAGCTTCCTCGAAACCTTTTAAAGATGAAATTTTGCAGTACTCCATTAATTTTTTAAATGTTGGGTCTTTAAATTTACTCATGCTGCTCCTTTAATAAATGTTGATAAATTGTTGTTTAATTTTAATATAAAAATTTTCAGTTCTTAAATATTTTTGTTAATTTAGTTTTTAAAAAATAAAAATTTTGCACAAAGGCAAAATTTAAAAAACAAACGGTATTGCAAATAGTGTTCATAATAGAAATACCGTTGCAATACTATCTAAACGATCGAGAATCCCACCGTGATCTTTTAAGATTTTAGAATAATCTTTAATTCCTAATTTACGCTTAACTAATGAAAAGAAAAGATCTCCAAAAATAGCTGCAAGAGGAGCAAATAAAATAAAGAATAATAATGCGATTCTTTTGACTTGATTTTGGAGTAAATCACTTGCAAGATTATTGGTTGGATTAATTGCTTTTCATGAGAAGATAAAAATAAAGCTAATTAATAAAGCAAACAAGTAACCTATAATTGCTCCTTCAATTGTTTTTTTAGGACTAATTTGTGGAGCAAGCTTGTTTTTGAAAATTTTGTGTCCGAATAATTTTCCACCAAAAAAACCACCAGTATCACTTGCTGTTGCAATTAAAATAGTGAGTAAAATTATTTCTAAACCTTTTGGATTTGTATTTATGATAATGAAAGCTTTTAAAAATACCATTAAAATAGTATTTGCAACTGCAAAATAAATTGTTTTAATAAAAAGCTCTTTGACTAAAATTTCTTTTGGTGCTGTTAAAAAATTAATTAAAAAGAAAACAAATGGCAATAAAGCAATTAAAATTAAATTAACTCCGATTCCATCATTTATAAAAAGATCTTTTAAGGTTCATGAAAACTGACCAATAAGCACTTGCTTAAAATAATTCGGGCTTAGAAATAAGGTCACAAGAGAAATTAGGCTCATTATAAGACTTGTAGTTTTTGCTTTTAAAAAACTACGATTAAGTTCATAAATCATTCAAAATGACATTGCAATATAGATTAATAATGAAGAAATTCTTAGCGATCAAAATAAAGTTAAATTGTTAGTTTTGTTATGAATTAAAAATGAATTTTGAAATAAAGCCAAAATTGCAATTAAAATAATAACCAAAAGAATTGCTGGTAAAAACCTTTTTAATCAAAATTCGTTGTTAGTAAGTGCTTTTGTTTTCATGTTCTCCTTAGTGTTAATTTTTGAAAATTTCAGTTTCAAAAACTAATTTCTATATAATATATAACATTATATTAGATTTTAAAGGGGATTTTGAGATGAAAAAAATAGAAATCGGACATACAAACAATTCTTATCAAAAAGAAGGTAACTTTTTTCAAGAGAAAAAAGTTAATGAATTCAATCATAAATTAGATTATAGTTTACTTGCTAATTTTGATTTTGTACCTAAATTAATTGAAGATAATCAAGAATCAGTAACATGAGAGTGAATTGATTCGCAAGAATTAAAATTCACACCAGATGTTTTAAAACAAATTGCTCAAAATTTCAAAAAATTACATGATTCAAATTTAAAGTTTCCTGCTCGAAATGTTGCTTCACGTGTTAAAAAATATCGTAAAATTTTACAAGATAAAGGTGTAAAAATTGATGTTTTAAATGATTATTACAAACGAATTAATTTAATCTTAAAACATAGTGAAAACAATAGACCACTACACAATGATTTATATAAGGCTAATATTATTTTAGATAAAAAAGGTAAAGTCTTTTTTATCGATTGAGAATACGCTTCAATGGGTGATAAACACTTTGATTTAGCTTACTTTATTACAGGAAGTTTTTTAACTAAGGAAGAAGAAGAAATCTTTTTAAATGAATATGATTCATATTGAGAAGAATATTTATTACAACAAAAAATTTTAGTATATTACTTGACAATTTTATGACTTCATGCTCAACCAATCATGCCTTTTAGCGATCAACATTCAATTGAAAAATTAAAAGAAGCAGTTGCTGAATTTGATTATAAGAAGAAAAACAATTTATTTAGAAACTAAAAGCTCCACTAGAAATTTATTTTTCTATGGAGCTTTTTCTTATTTTTCAATTTAGAATAAATTAATAATAAAATCACGTTTCATTTCTTCAAGAGGTTTGAGTTTTTCGATTGGATTTTTAAGATCAGGTGAAATTAACTGCATAAAAAGATCTAGTTTTTTGACTATTTGTTCTTGTTCTTCAAGCGATGGGAGGGAGATTTCTTCTTGTAAAAGTTTGCTATGTATTAAAGCATTTCTACTTCCTATTTTATTTACGAAATTTCTATAAATATATTTTTGCTTACTAATTAATCAATAATATACAAACTTGATATTAATTAATTCTTTTTGAAAATTTAAAGTTTTGCAATCCCCTGTTGCTCAAATTTTTTCTTCAAAAAAATTTACAAAACCCGCTGTTCCATTTATAGATATGGTTATAGTATTATTATCTCTATTAAAGGAATGATATCTTCCGATAATTTTCTTTCCACCACCAATTACAGGATATTGATAAGAATCTTTTAATTCTCTTGAATGTAAGGGTGTACCTTTTCTTAATTGAATGATTTCTTCTAATTTATATTTTTCATTATTTTGATCTTTTTGAATATTTTCAAAAAGAGAATTAAGATAATATTTAAATTGAATTGTACGATAGTACAGCTCCGCTGACAGCTCCGCTGAATATTCAAATAAACAATCCATAAGACTAACGATTTTTTCTTGCTCTTCAAGCGAAGGGAGGAAGATTTTTTCTTGCAAGAGCTCTTTATAAAGCAATTTAGGTGGTATTGCAGTTTTATTAATAAAATTTTTGTAAATATATTTTTGCTTATTTAATAAGTAAAAATATATAAATTTATTTAATATAAAATTATCTTCATTTACAAAAACACCAACATGATCCGAACTTCAAAAATAACCTTCTTGAAAATCTACAAAACCAGCAGTTCCTTCAACTATTATTGTTGTTTTGTTTTTATTATTAAACCTTTCCAAAAATCCCATTGATTGCTTTCCTCCGCTAATTACGGGGTATCCTACTTTTGAAAGTTCTTTCTTAGTTACTCTTTTACCAATTTTTATATTAGTTATTTCTTCTAATTTATATTTTTGAATTTCTTTATCTCCATTTTCATATCTTTCTTGTAATTTTTGAAAAATATTTTGCAAGTGTCATTTAATTTCTTTTTGACGATATTTTAATTCTGTTTCTAAATCTTGTGTAATATTACTCATTTTTTCCTCTTTCATTTAATCTTAATAATTATAAATTTAATTAGACTTTTTTAAAATTTTGCAAATTCAAAAAGCTAGATTTTCTAGCTTTTTGAATATTAAACAATTAAGAAACCTTTTAAGACAACTTTTACTTGGTTTGTTAAATTAAATCATTGATCAATGTTATCGAAATGTCTTCATAAATAGCTACTAAATGAAACTAAAACAATTATAGCAATAACAATCAGTGCAATAGCAAAATCTTGTCATCTAAGCTTTAATTGACGATATTTAGTTCTTTTTTCATATGGATCATAACCACGAGTTTCCATTGAGTTAGAAAGATCTTCGGCTTTTGCGAAACTAGAAACAAATAAAGGGATGATTAAAGTTGTAAAAGCAACAATTTTATCCTTAATTTTACCGTTTTTAAAGTCAACACCTCTTGAAGATTGAGCTTTCATAATTCTTGTAGATTCATCTAAAAGTGTGGGAATAAATCTTAGTGCAATTGAGATGATCATTGCGACAATATGAACGGGAAAGCGTAGTAATTTAAATGGTCAAAGAACATCTTCGATAGATTTTGTTAGAAGAATCGGACGTGTTGAATTGGTTAAAACTGACATAACCAAAATCATGATATAAATTCTAAAAAACAAAGCAAGAGCACGGTTGACTGCAACAAGCGAAATTCCGTAATAATTTTTTCATTCAACAACATTATTAGAAATTGAATTATAGTAACTTGCATAATCTAAACCAAGTTTTTTATAAATATTTAAAATATCAGTTTGATTGGCATAAAAACTTTCTAGTTCGGATGCTGCTTTAGGAACTTCATATTGAATTGTTTTAGAAGTAGCAAATAACTTTACAAAAACATTTGGAAAGTAATTGACTTTTAAAACTTGTGCAAAATCGATTGTATAAATATTAACAACAAAAATTACTAAGGTAATGATGAATGGAACTTTCATCATTCGAAAAGTTGTGCGTGGACGCTTTGTGATTAAAATGTGGACAACCATTAATGGAAGTAGCAAGATCAAAATTTCAAAAAATGATCCAACGAAGAAAACAAGAACAATGTAAGCTATGGTAATTAAAAGTTTTAATCTAGGATCAAGATTATAGATAAAACCTTTACCAGGAATATAACGACCAAAAACGCTATTCATTCTGTCTCCTTTCGTTTCGAATTCTATTAATTTCTCTTGCTAATTCTTCGAGTGAATGAATTTCACCAATTTCAAAACCTAGTTTTCTAAGTTGATGAACAAATTCTAAGATTTTTGGTGGTTGCAAGTTGTTCTCAATTAATAATTCAACATTATTTAGAACTTGATATGGATCGCCATCCATAATTAATTCACCTTTTTTAAGCAACAAAATTCTTTTAGCACGTTCTAAAATATTATCAAGATCGTGTGTTACATTGATTATTGTTTTTCCTTGTTTATTTAAGTTGGTGAGTATATCTAAGATATCAATCACACCCTGAGGATCTAGTCCGGCAGTTGGTTCATCAACAACAAGCACATCCGGATTCATAGCAAGAAGTCCAGCTAAAGCAACTCTTCTTTTTTGTCCACCAGAAAGTTCGAACGGACTTCTTTCAAGATATTCTTTACCTAGACCAACAAGTTCTAAAACTTCTTCGGCTTTTTTGTAAGCTTCTTCCTTACTCATTCCGTAAGCAATTGGACCAAAAGCGATATCTTCCTTAATTGTTGCTTTGAAAAGTTGATACTCTGCAAATTGAAATGCGATTCCAATTTTTTTACGAATTTGCTTAACTTTTTTAATTTTCTTTTGCGAACTTTTGACAGTTAATTTAGTTAACTCTTGTTCAATTTGATTTGTTTTTTTATTCTTCTTTTCATCATAAAAATATCATTCAATTTCACCTTCAGTTGGTTTTAATATTCCGTTTAGATGCTCAATTAATGTTGTTTTTCCACTTCCAGTAGACCCGATTATACCAACATATTCACCTTGCTTGATTTCAAGATTAATTTTTTCAAGAGCAGTAAATTCTCAAGGAGATTTAGGATTGAATGTATGACCAATATTTTGAATTTTTATTTGCATAATTTTTGTATCAATTCCTCTCTATCATATGTTGGTTCAATTCCGTCAACAAGACTACTTAATTTATAAATAAATGGAGAATCAATTTTAGCAACCTCAATAATTTCTTTGTTATTAAGAATATCCTTAGGCGATCCTTGTGCAATTAATTCACCTTTGGCAAAAACTAAGCAGCGATCAGCAAGAATTGCTTCATCCATATTGTGAGTAATTGAAATTAAAGTTTTTTCTTTATTTTCTTTAATTTCTTTAATAATTTTGAGAACTTCATCTTTCCCTTTCGGATCGAGCATTGATGTTACTTCGTCAAAAATAATAACACTAGGATCAAGTGCAAGAACACTAGCAATAGCAACTCTTTGTTTTTGTCCACCAGAAAGACTTTGAGGTTCTCTTTCTAAATAGTCAAGCATATCAACACGCTTTGCGAATTCAATTACTCTCTGACGCATAGTTTTTGGGTCATAAAGTTTGTTTTCAAGTCCAAAAGCAATATCATCTTCAACGCTTGAACCAATAAATTGATTATCGGGATTTTGAAAGATAATTCCAATTTTGTTTCTAACTTCTTTAAGAGTTTTTTTACTATAAGTAATCCCATCAATTGAAAGGTGTCCTTCTTGTGGTTTTAAAAGAGCGACCAAGACTTTTGATAAAGTACTTTTTCCGCTCCCGTTATGTCCTAATATAGCAACATATTCACCTTTTTTAATTTCAAATGAAACATTTTTGAGTGCATATTTATTTTCATCTAAACGATATTTGAATGAAATATTATTAACTTTAATCATATTTAAATTTTATTAAAATATCATTTTTTTAATATTTTTTAAAGATTATTTTAATTTTGATTAGAATGTGATTTGAAAAGTACTGATAAAACAACTTTCAACAAAGACAAGTATTAGACTATTTTTATTAATATCTCTAATAATTAAAATATAATAATAAAACATTTAGTAAATAAGGAGTTAGTTATGAGTTATAAAGCACTTTATCGTAAATATCGTCCAATTACTTTTGATCAAGTTGTGGGTCAAGATCATGTCGTTCAAACTCTTGAAAATATTGTGCGTTCTCGCAAAATCTCTCATGCATATTTATTTAGTGGTCCAAAAGGGACAGGAAAAACTTCGATTGCTAAAATTTTTGCTAATGTAATTAATTGCATGCATCAAGAAGATGTCACTAAAGCTTGTGAAAAATGCTTAGAAAATTTAAATACATCAGTTGATGTAATCGAAATGGATGCTGCTTCAAATAATGGTGTTGATGAAATTAGAGATTTAAAAGAAAAAGTGGAACAATCTCCACTTTATTCACGTTATAAAGTTTATATTATTGATGAAGTTCATATGTTAACTAAAAATGCCTTTAATGCACTTTTAAAAACATTAGAAGAACCACCGAAACATGCTGTTTTCATTTTAGCTACAACAGATGCTCATAAAATTCCAGTAACAATTTTGTCAAGAGTACAAAGATTTAATTTCCGAAGAATGACAGAAAATAATATTGTCAAACATCTTGCTTGAATTTTAGAACAAGAGAAAATTGATTATGAATTAAATGCTCTTAAAAGTATTGCGAGCCTTTCTTCGGGTGGAATGAGAGATGCTCTTTCAGTTGCTGATCAAGCGAGCCTTTTTGGAAATGGAAAAATCTTAAATGAAACAATTCGTTCTAATTTTGGTGTAATTGATACAAATGAATCAATTTTAATTATTAACAATATAGTTCTTAAAAATGCTTATGAATTAATTTCGAAACTACAAGAGCTTCAAAATGACGGAATTGATCCTTTACAATTAATTTTAAGTTTAATTAGAATTAATAAAGAATGAATTATTGCTTATAAAACTCAAGATCCAAATTTACTTGAATTTTTAACAAAAGAACAAGTCAAATTAGTCAAAATGACTAATTTGAAAGATGCTTTAATTTTATCTGATGCACTTTATCAAATTGCAATTAATTTGAATCGAAGCGAATTTCCGTTTGAAATAATTGAATTAGGTTTAATCAAAGCATTACGAATTTTTGAAAAAGAAAATGAAATATTAATTAATAAAGAAGTTGTCATTGAAAAACCGCAAAAAGAAACTAGTACTCCAAAAGTAAAACTTTCACAACCAAAAACAAATCATCAAAATGTTGAAATTTCGGTAGCTAACACAAATGAATTCAATTCTAGTCAGAGACAAACTAAAACAATAGAAGTACCCTTAGATCTTGATTCTGATTTTAGAAAAAAAGAATTAAAAACAATTACTACTGAAATTGATTCAATTTCAAACCCCAATTTATTTTTAAATAAAGTGACTATCAATCAAAAAGCACAAGAATTCAATCCAGAAAATTCAATTCAAATCAATTCAACCAGTGCAATTTTAAATGAAGAAGACAATTTTGCTAATTATCAACAAATGACACAAGAAATTGAATTAGCGGTGAGCGATTTTTCAGATTATAATCAGGAAATTGATAATCAAGAAACAGGTCAAACAAAATTAAGTGATCAAGTTGCTAATCAAGAAAATCTCGAAGAACAAAAAATATCAAACTATAATTTATCAGAACAAAATAGAAAATCATCAAAAAATAAAGATGAAAAATCTTCGGAAGAACTTGCTAAACTTTTTGGAAAAATAATGATTAATAGTGAAAGTTGACGTAAGAGTAAAATTTATTTAGACGAACTTAGTTTTGCTTTAAGAAGAGCAAAACTTTCGAAAAATAATTATCAAGAAGTAGCTAAGCTTTTTGAAAAGTGTGAATTATGAGCAATTAACACAACTTACATTATGATTGTTGCAAGTTCAGAGACAATTAAAAAATTAAACAAACACAAATTAGATCCAAAATTACAAGGTTTCTTCTCTCATGTTTTTGGAACTTATATGCATTTAATTCTTCTAACACCAGAACAAAAAGAAGAAGTGCGTAACCATTTAATTAAATGAAGATCTAATAACGAATTAAATTCGCAATTAGATCATTTTGAAATTCCTACTAAAATTGAGGAATTAAATAATGATGACGATGAAATTTATAATATTTTTGGTACAAATATTACAATTGAATAAAAATTTTAAATAAGAAAGAAGGTATTTATGAATCCAGCAATGCTTAAAAAATTACAACAAATGCAAAAAGAAATGTTAGATAAACAAAAAGCTTTAGAGGCTCAAGAATTTGTTGTTGAAAAACAAGGAATTAAAGTAGTAGTTAAAGGAGATATGTCAGTAAAATCAATTGAAATTGATGAAGTTTTAGTTGATCCGGAAGATAAAGAACTTTTAGAAGATTTAATGGTAATTGCCCTTAATGAAGCTTTTGAACAAGTTAAGGACAAACAAGCAGAAATGACACCACAAATGCCAAGTGGATTTGGATTTTAATGTTTAATTCAAAAACAATTGAAGAATTTATTGAAAAGGCACGAAAAGTACCAGGAATTAGCAGAAAACAAGCCGAAAAAATTGTTTTTTGAATTTTAAATAGTTCTGAGGAAGAAGTGTTTTCGTTAGCAAGTAGTATCCGGAAAGTTAAAGATAAAATTACTTTTTGTCCAACTTGTGGAAATGCTATTGATCAAGGTGCTTGTCCAATTTGTTCTGAAAATGATCGAGATAATATTTTGCTTGTAGTTGAAAATGTAGCAATTATTGAAAAAATTGAAAAAGCAAAATTTTATTATGGAAAATATTTTGTTTTTAAAGATTTAATTAAAAATGAACAAGATATTCAAAAAGCTCAAATACAAATTACAAATTTAATCAATTATGCAAAAAATTTTGAGGAAGTTATTTTAGGTATTTCACCAAATATTCATGGTGAAATTACTAATAACATTTTGAAAAAGAAATTGCAAGATCATAATATCAAAGTTAGTCAATTAGCAATTGGTCTACCAATTGGTTCTTCTGTTGATTATATTGATGATATTACTTTGAAATTATCATTAGTTAACAGAAGTAAATAAAGGAGAGTTTAATTATGTTCATATCTTTTGAAGGTTTAGATGGTTCTGGTAAAACCACAATTTTAAATAAATTAGTTCATAAATTAAGTCATGAATATCCACATGTCAAATTTATACTTACAAGAGAACCTGGTGGAAAAAATGTTCCAGAAGCAGAAAAACTTAGATCAATTATTTTAGATCCAGAAACAAAAATTTCGCATGTTTCAGAGGCTCTTCTTTACTCAGCGAGTCGGAGAATGCATCTTGAAAAAGTGATTTGACCTGCTATTGAACGTGGAGAAATTGTACTTTGTGATCGTTATGTTGATAGTTTTTATGCTTATCAAGGTTTTGCACGTAAATTAGGATATGAATACACAAAACAAATGACTGAATTAGTGATTGATGGTACAATGCCAGATATTACTATTTTCTTTGATATTAATCCTGAGCAATCAAGACAAAGACGAGAAGCAAATCGTCTTGTGGTTGATCGTCTCGAAAATGAAGCATTTAAATTTCATGATGATGTATATCAAGGATATAAATATTTGATTAATGAAGATCCGCAAAGATTTATTGTTATTGATGCAACACAAAGTGCAGAACAAGTTTTTCAAAATGTTTGAAAAGCTCTCTTAGAGAACTCTAAATTTAAGGACTACTGACAAAAACATGCTTAATCTCAAAATTGAAAAAGCAATCAAACAAGCACGAGAAACAAATAAGTTAAACCATTTATATCTTTTAATTGCACAATCAAAATATCAAATCGATCTAGATTTAGCTAATTTTATTTCACTTATTAATCAAACGAATCTTGAAATTAGCTATCAAGATTTAAGAAATAATAATCTACCAAGCAATATTTCTTTTTTAGATGGTTCTAAAGATGATATTTTCAAAGAAAATCTTGAAAATATTCTTAGTAAGATTTACTTTACATCAAATAATCTTGATGCTAATTCACAAAAAATTATTGTGATTAAAAACATTGAAAACGCTTCAAACATAGCTTTAAATGCAATTTTAAAAACAATTGAAGAACCAACTAATAATGTTCAAATTGTTTTAACAACAAATCATTTTAATCAAGTTTTACCAACTATTACTTCTCGTGCACAAAAAATTCCAATCACACCTGAAAGCCCACGTAATTTATATGCTAATTTCATTAGAAACGGAATTTTAGAACCATTTGCAGAGATTGCTTGCTATTTAGCTGGAGAACTTTTCACGGCTAAAGAATATAGCAAAGATGAATATATTGATTTGTTCAATAATTTATCAATTGCTTTTGTTGAATCAATTAAACGCAACAAAACATTTTTATATGCTTTTTTAACAGAACATTTAGTTAAAGAAAATCCTCAAAACAAAGATTTTTTAATAAGTGCAATTAAACTTATTATTGAAGGACATTTTAAGTTAAAAAACGCAACTCTAAAAAATAAGTATGTAAGTCGTATAATTCAAATTAGTGAAAAACTTAATGAACATTTCCCAAATTTAATCAATTTTTTAGCTGATTTAAATCATTTTGAGTCTAGTCTTGCTCAAAATGCTAACTTTAATTTACAAAAAGAAACTTTACTAATTAAATTAATGGAGTATTATGAATAAATTGTATGTTGTAGGGACTCCAATTGGAAACCTTGAAGATATTACTCTGAGAGCTTTAAGAATTTTAAAAGAAGTAAATTATATTGCTTGCGAAGATACAAGAGTAACTCGTAAATTACTTGGTTTATATGAAATTCAGGATAAAAAATTATTAACTTATAATAACTTTACTGAGAAAAATTCTGCTAAGGGTCTTTTAAAAATTTTGGAGCAAGGAGAAAACTTAGCAGTTGTATCCGATGCAGGAATGCCGGTAATGAGCGATCCTGGTTTTGAAATTATTAAACAAGCTCGCTTAGCAGGATATGAGATCGAAATTATCCCTGGTGTTAATGCGGCAGTGACAGCTTTTGTTGGTTCTAGCTTTAATACTACTTTTACTTTTATGGGGTTCATGAAAGATAAAAGTCAACAACGTTTAAATTCATTTGAAAATTTACAAGTTGGAACTTATGTTTACTATGTTTCTCCTCATAAATTGATTAATTCACTCCAAGATCTTGAAACCTTTTTTCAAGATCAAGTTCAAATTTGTTTAGCTAAAGAACTAACTAAGATGCATGAAACTTGATTTTTTGGTACTCCCAAAGAAATTCTGGAACAACTTCAGGAAGTTAGCGTGAAAGGTGAATTCACTTTGGTGTTAAATTTACCAAAAGTTAAACGAGTAAAAGTTTCAAAATACGCCAAAAATAGTTAAAAAGATAGCGATAAGCTATCTTTTATTATTTTTTCATATTAACAATAAAATCATCTTCAACTGAAAAGTCGACATTAGAATTAATTCAATTTCTTCTTGCAACAACATCATCACCCATTAATGTGCTTACACGTTTTTCAGCTAAAGCTGCATCTTCAAGAGTAGCTCCTGAGTTTCCAAGTTGAGACGCTATAAAAAACGAATACATCTATAAATAAGGTGTATTCGTTTTTTTACATTTAAAATTACACACATAGAATTAACTCATACATGCGATAAAATCTTTATAAATTTTTATATTTTCTTTGTGGTTTTCATCCAAATCATTAATTATTTCTTGTACCACTTTTCCATTTACTTCTTTTTTTGTTATAGTCATTATTCTTAATGAATCCACAAATAAATCTAACGTCACTTTTTGTATTTCTCCATTGATTTCATAATATTTCTTTAATTTATAAAGACAGTATTTTAAAACAACAAGAGCAATGAAACATAATAAAAGATGTGCAAGTATATGCTGTTCATTATGAACAAAAACAGGTCTAACTTGTAAAGAAGATTTTAATGTTCTGAAATTTTCTTCTACTTTTCATTGTTTTCTGTAAATTTCATTAGCTTTTTCTGGTGTTAAATCTAAAATATTGGTTTCAATAATGTAAAAACCATCTTCAGATTCTTTTTTCTTAATTTTCTCTCAATTTAATTTACCCACTGTTTTGCCATCAATGTCCATGTATTTCTTTTTATATTCTGGAACTAAAGAACTAAGTGGGAGTTCTCCATTTACAGTTTTCTTATTCAATTTATCAATAAAATTATTTCTTTTTAATTTATCTAAAGTCTTTTTCCCAGGACTGAAAAACACACATCATTTTCTGTATTTACCATTAAATCTATTTTTGTTTCAAACAGATTCAACAATTTGTTCTTTCCAAAACATTTCATCTCTAAAAACATAATGTTTGTCCTCAAGAATGAATTTTTTCATCCCAATACTTAATGTATCTAATCTTTTTTGGAATATATATTTAATTCCTTTTTGTTCTAGGAAACGTAAGTTTGCATTGTTATTTATTCCACGATCTGCAACTATTATAATATCCTTTATTTTATAGATTGATTGAAGTTCTAAAACGAAGGATAACATTGTTTTACCATCAGCCGTGTTACCTGGGAACACTTTATAGTGTATTGGTATTCCGTTTTCATCTACAGCCATTGCTATGACTACTTGATCTTCATTGTGTTTTCCGTCTTTTGAAAAACCGTTTTTTCTTATTCCTTCTCTTGTAAAGCTTTCAAAATAAACTGTTGTGTTATCGAAGTGAAAAACTTTATTATTACGATTTGTGAATTCATTTATTTTTTGAAATAAATTGACTAAAACAGAATTCTTATTTTCGAAAATAACATCAAGATAGTTATATATTGATGATTTTTTAACATTAATATCATTTATAAAATCACTTTTATTTTTATATTGTGACATATAGCTTCTTGGAAGGATAATTCTAGTTGCTATGAAAAATTCCAAAACCTCTTCTAACGATTTATGTTTACTTTTTGGTAATGCCGAAAATAAATCTAATTCTTTAATAACTTTATAAATTAAATCAACTCCAATATTTTGGATACTTGTTTTTACAGAAGTAGGTTTTAATAATTTAAAAAACTCTTCTTTTGCAACAGTTTTATCTAAAGATGTATCTACTTTTTTTGCTATTTCTTTTATATCTTCAATTGAAGATAATCCATACTTTTCTTTGATATCTTCTCAGTACCCTAGACCAATCTGATTTCCATAACCTTTTTTAAAACCTTTAGAAATAGCTAAAACTAAATAATATTTTCCATTTTGTTTTTTCTTGCATAAACTGTAACTCATGCTCTTATTATATCATTTTATGTGTGTAATGTAAGTAAAAAAACATTTTTTTCTTTAGGTCATATATCTTTGATATATGTATAAAAAAATAAGCCTAAAAAATAAGCTCAACTTGGAAACTCAGGAGTAAAAGTTTCAAAATACGCCAAAAATAGTTAAAAAGATAGCGATAAGCTATCTTTTATTATTTTTTCATATTAACAATAAAATCATCTTCAACTGAAAAGTCGACATTAGAATTAATTCAATTTCTTCTTGCAACAACATCATCACCCATTAATGTGCTTACACGTTTTTCAGCTAAAGCTGCATCTTCAAGAGTAGCTTTAATTAAAGTACGAGTTTCAGGATTCATGGTTGTATCTCAAAGTTGGTCAGCGTTCATTTCACCAAGTCCTTTGTAACGCTGTAATTCGGTTTGACCTTTTTGAAGTGCAAGAATTTCTTTTAATTCATCATCATCTCAGGCATAAAAAACCTTTTTGCTAGTTTTATTGTGAATTTTATAAAGTGGTGGTAAAGCGATATAAATCATTCCATTTTCAATTAATGGCTTCATGAAACGATAAAAGAAAGTTAAAAGTAAAATTTGAATATGAGCTCCGTCGGTGTCAGCATCAGTCATAATTACAACTTTACCATATTGAGCTTTACTAATATCAAAATCCTTACCAAACCCAGCACCAATTGTATTAATAATTGTCCCGATTTCAGTATTTTTTAAAACATCAAGTAATTTGGATTTTTCGACATTAATAACTTTCCCTCTTAGTGGTAAAATTGCTTGTGTTCTACGGTCACGACCACTTTTAGCACTCCCGCCAGCTGAATCTCCCTCGACTAAAAAAAGCTCACGTTCAGAAGGTTTTTTAGATGAAGCAGAAGTTAATTTATCACTTAAAATAACTTTTTCTTTAAGTGCCTTTTTAGATTTACGAGCTTCATCACGACGCTTTCTCTCTTCTTGACGAATTTCATAAGCACGTTTAATTTTTTCTAAAACCTTTTTAGCAGTTTGTTTGTTTTCAGCAATTCATGTTTCAAGATATTTAGAAACAATTTCTTCAACTACACTTTTAGCTTCTGGTGTGCTTAATTTATCTTTTGTTTGTCCGACAAATTCAAGTAAACTTTCAGGAACTTTTAAGGATAAAATGCAAGTTAAACCTTCACGGATGTCATCACCATCGAATGAATTTTTACCTTTCAAAATTCCTTCTTTGATTGCAAAATCATTAAATGTTTTTGTTATTGCTGTTTTAAGTCCGGTTTCATGCGTTCCTCCGTCTTTGGTTTTAACATTATTAACAAAACTAAGAATTAAATCATTATATGAATCAGTTCATTGAAAAGCAAAATTGATTTCAATTTCTTTTTTACTATCAAAATATGATGCTACCGGAGTGAGCTTCACTTTTGATTCGTTTAAAAAATCAACAAAAGCTTCAAGACCATTGTTATGTTGATAAACTTCAACAACATCATTAGCCTCATCTTTGAAGGTTATTTTGAGATTTGAAATTAAAAATGAACTTTCTTTTAAACGCTCTGAAATTTTTGAAAAGCTTAGATGTGCTTTTTTGAAGAAAGAATAGTCAGGTCAAAATTGAACGGTAGTTCCTGTTTTCTTTGACTCCCCAATTTCATGAGTTCGCTCAATTATTTTATCTTGTTCAAATGTTGTTTTAAATAATTTACCATCACGAGCAACAATAACTTCAAGTTTAGTTGAAAGGGCATTAACAACACTGGAACCTACTCCGTGAAGCCCTCCTGATGATTTATAAACATTCCCATTAAATTTTCCACCAGCATGTAGTTCGGTAAAAACAATTTCAACGGCAGTTCGTGTTTGCCCTTTTGCTTTTTGAACAGGTATTCCTCTCCCGTTATCTTTAACAATTACACTACCATCTGCTTTTAAGGTGACATCAATTTGATTAGCAAAACCAGCTAAAGCCTCGTCGATTGCATTATCAACAATTTCTCAGACTAAATGATGTAAACCATTAACATCATTTCCACCAATGTACATTCCAGGACGCTTACGAACTGCTTCGAGCCCTTTTAATTGAGTAATATCTTCTGCTGTATATTTTTGATTCATAGCTTTCTTATTATAAAAGATTTACCAATCTAAAAAAGAATTAAAAAACTAGCCTTGGCTAGTTTCTTATTTTGCTTGTTCAACTTTTTTAACAAAGTCATTATTAGTTGTATCATCAATTTTAGCAAAAAGTGCTTCAAGCTCTTTGCGTTCTTTTCGTGAATAGTCAGGTACAATAACAGAAATTTTAAAGTATAAATCACCAGTTTCACGAGATGTTCTAACACCTTTGCCTTTAAGTTTAACTAATTGGCCATTTTGATAATGTTTTTTTAATTTAACTTTTTCTGGACCATATGGAGTTGGTATTAAAATTGTTTTTTCTAAAGCTAAATCAATGTAAGAAACGGGAATTTGAATGAAAATATTATTCCCTTCTCTTTCGAAGAACTCATGAGGACGAACACGAATTACAATATATAAATCTCCGCTTGGTCCACCTAATTCCCCAGGCCCACCGTAACCTGCTAATTTTAAACGAGTAGAGTTAGAAGCTCCAGCGGGAATGTTAATTTTAGTTCTTTTTTGAACCTTAATATACTTTTGACCATTACATTGTGAACATTTTTTAGTAATAATTTCACCTGTTCCATGACAATTAGAACATTCGACATTAGTCATAGTTTGTCCAAAAATGCTATTAACAACTTTTTGTTCGTAACCTTTACCATGACATTTTTGACATTGTTGAATATCGCTTGGGCTTTCCGCACCTTTACCATTACAATGCAAACAAAGTTCGAATTTAGTAAAATCACGTTCTAATTCAACGCCTTTAATTGCTTCGCTAAAACTAATTTCATAGACTGTTTGATAATCTTCGCCTCGCTGCGGATATTTTTTAGCACGGTTTCTACCTCCGCCAAAACCACCGAATCCGCTAAAGATATTTTCGAAAATATCTTGGAATCCACCAAAGTCTTGGAAACCTTGACCATATCCACCACCAGCTGGACCCTCTGTTCCGAATTGGTCATAATTTTTACGTTTAGTTTCATCAGAAAGAACACTATATGCTTCATTAATTTCTTTCATTTTTTGGTCGCTTGTTCCATCTTTTAAAACATCAGGGTGGTATTTTTTAGCAAGTTTACGATAAGCAGATTTAATTTCTTGTTGACTAGCTGTTTTAGATACACCTAATATTTCATAATAATCTCTTTTATTACTCATAGTATTTTAAATTTTAGCACATTTTATATTAAGTTGCTAAATAAAAGACTAACTTATTATATTTATATTTTTAAATCAAGTTAGTTTTCAAAAAAACCTTCATTGAATAATCAATGAAGGTTATGGCTTATTTTGAAATTATTTATTTAGTTCTTCTTCGATTTTAAGTAATTTTTTAATTGCTTTTGAAACTGCATCATAAGCTGCGGTGCGAGTTGTTGCTAATTCTGCTGCTATTTCAGAATATGAAAGATCTTCTAAAAAGTATAGTTTAAAAACAAATTGCTGACGTTCTGTTAATAATGAACCGTATTTATTGAAAAGGTTAATATATTTCATGACATTTTCAATTGATGATTTTTTATTCATGATTGATTAAATCCTTTGTCATATGATAAATAAAAAGATCAAGATCAAATTCTTGTAAATCATCTAATTTTTCACCAAGTCCAATGTATTTAACATCAAGATTATATTCGTCTTTAATTGATAGAACGATTCCTCCTTTAGAAGTACCGTCCATTTTAGTTAGAATAATTCCAGTTAATTTAGCTATTTCTCCAAATGATTTTGCTTGCATTAGTCCGTTTTGACCTGTTGTTGCATCTAAAACAAGTAATGATTCATGTGGAGCGTCCGGAATAAATTTACGAATTACTCCAACCATTTTTTCTAATTCTTTCATTAAGTTGACTTTATTTTGAAGTCTACCTGCTGTATCGATGATAATTAAGTCGTACTTTTCTGTAGTTCCCTTTTCCATTGCTTGATAAATAACGGCCGAAGGATCTTGACCCTCTGTTTTTGGTTTAACTATCTCGGCTCCAATTCTTTCGGCTCAAACTCCAAGTTGATTAACGGCACCTGCACGGAAAGTATCAGCTGCTGCAATTAATACTTTTTTACCTTCTTTAATATATTTGTTTGCAATTTTAGCGATTGAAGTTGTTTTGCCGCTTCCGTTAACACCCACAAAAATAAAAACATTAGTGCGATCGTTTGCGAAATTTAAATTAGTATTAATGATTGAATTATTCGCATAGATGACAAACATTTGATCAGCAACTATTTCTCCAATTAATTTCGGATCATCGATGTTGTTTGTTTTAACTTCCATTTTGATTTTTTCTATAATTAAATCAACTAGTGAGGCATTAATATCAGATATAATTAATAGTTCTTCTAAATCTTCAAAGAAATCTTCATCAATTTGATTGTGAGCATTTTGAATTTCTAAAAGTTTTTTACCAAAGTTGGAACTATTTGTTAAACCAGTTTGATATTTTTGAAATTTATCACTATTAATAATCTCTTTTTGTTTTTCTTTTTCAAATTCCTTTTCAAGAACTTCGATATCTTTATCTTTTTTAAAGACTTTATCTATTAATTTTTTAAAAAATTTCATGTTTATATTTTACTTTTTATTTGTCTAGATTGAATATATATTTTTAGCTTCTTATTTATTATTTATATAAGTATTTTATTTTTGACAAAAATTCACTAATTAAAATGCTTGCAAAAATTTGTTATTTGTTATAATTATTTTGCTTTTACATAACTATAAATTTGTTAGCTAATAAAATTTAAAGAAAGGATGTGAAAATGGCAAGAAGAGACGTCTTAACAGGAAAAGGTCCACAATCAGGTAATAAACGTTCACACGCTATGAATGCCTCAAAGAGAAAATTTAATGTTAACTTACAAAAAGTAAGAATTACATTAAATGGTCGTAGCCAAACATTAAGAGTTAGTGCAAAAACTTTAAAAACTCTTAAAACAAAAGGTTTTATTTAATAATATATAAAATAAGAAGTTGCCTTGATCAAGCAGCTTCTTATTTTATATTTATTATATTTATCATTTTAGAGGATTCTTATATATTTTTAATAATGATTTTAGTATCTAAATTATTTAGCAAATAAAAATTAAAAAAATTAAAAAATTTTTTGGATTTCTTTTTTGCTTTGTTATAATAATTTAGCAACTTATTTAGATACAAGTTGTTGATTAAAAAAATTAAAAAAAATATTTGTGAAATTAAAACTTTTATGTATAATATTGAAGCAAACATTTTTGAATAAAGTTCTTTGAAAACTAGATATATACAATACATGACAGTCAATTTTTTCGAGAGTTTGATCCTGGCTCAGGATGAACGCTGGCTGTGTGCCTAATACATGCATGTCGAGCGGAGTTCTTCGGAACTTAGCGGCGAATGGGTGAGTAACACGTACTTAACGTGCCCACTAGATTGGAATAACGCTGAGAAATTAGCGCTAATGCCGGATACTTATTAATTTCGCATGAAGTTAATATAAAAGGAGCAATTGCTTCACTAGTGGATCGGGGTGCGTAACATTAGCTAGTTGGTAAGGTAATGGCTTACCAAGGCGATGATGTTTAGCGGGGTTGAGAGACTGATCCGCCACACTGGGACTGAGATACGGCCCAGACTCCTACGGGAGGCAGCAGTAGGGAATTTTCCACAATGGACGAAAGTCTGATGGAGCGACACAGCGTGCAGGATGAAGGCCTTCGGGTTGTAAACTGCTGTTATAAGGGAAGAAAAAACAAAGGAGTGGAAAGCCTTTGTCTTGACGGTACCTTGTCAGAAAGCAACGGCTAACTATGTGCCAGCAGCCGCGGTAATACATAGGTTGCAAGCGTTATCCGGAATTATTGGGCGTAAAGCGTCTGTAGGTTGTGTGTTAAGTCTGACGTCAAAACTTGGGGCTCAACCCCAAATCGCGTTGGATACTGGCACGCTAGAATTGTGTAGAGGTTAGCGGAATTCCTAGTGAAGCGGTGAAATGCGTAGATATTAGGAAGAACATCAACATGGCGAAGGCAGCTAACTGGGCACATATTGACACTGAGAGACGAAAGCGTGGGGAGCAAACAGGATTAGATACCCTGGTAGTCCACGCCGTAAACGATGATGATTAGCTGATGGAGACCATCGGCGCAGCTAACGCATTAAATCATCCGCCTGAGTAGTATGCACGCAAGTGTGAAACTTAAAGGAATTGACGGGGATCCGCACAAGCGGTGGAGCATGTGGTTTAATTTGAAGATACGCGTAGAACCTTACCCACTCTTGACATCTTCCGCAAAGCTATAGAGATATAGTCGAGGTTAACGGAATGACAGATGGTGTATGGTTGTCGTCAGCTCGTGTCGTGAGATGTTCGGTTAAGTCCTGCAACGAGCGCAACCCTTGTCCTTAGTTAGATGATCTAAGGAGACTGCCCGAGTAATTGGGAGGAAGGTGGGGACGACGTCAAATCATCATGCCTCTTACGAGTGGGGCCACACACGTGCTACAATGGACGGTACAAAGAGAAGCAAAACGGCGACGTCAAGCAAATCTCAAAAAACCGTTCTCAGTTCGGATTGTAGTCTGCAACTCGACTACATGAAGTCGGAATCGCTAGTAATCGTAGATCAGCTACGCTACGGTGAATACGTTCTCGGGTCTTGTACACACCGCCCGTCACACCATGGGAGCTGGTAATGCCCGAAGTCGGTTTTGTTAACTACGGAAACAACCGCCTAAGGCAGGACTGGTGACTGGGGTGAAGTCGTAACAAGGTATCCCTACGAGAACGTGGGGATGGATTACCTCCTTTCTACGGAGTACATTACCTATCTAATAGGATACTTAAAGACTATTTTTATTAAAATAATTAATAATTGTTACAATGACACATGTACTATGTTAATAGTCCATAGATATATCTAGTTTTGAGAGAACTTTCTCTCTTGTTCTTTGAAAACTGAATAGTAAAGATATTACAACGACATCAAATAAATAAATTAAATTGGTTAATTTGTTTTGATTGATACCGAGTAATTATTACAATGTAATAATTTATTGAAATGTCTTTGAATATACATCAACAATAGGTCGAATATTGTCAACTTTTAAATAAGTAAGAGTTTGTGGTGGATGCCTTGGGTCTGGAAGTCGATGAAGGACGTGATTACCTGCGATAAGCCTCGTGGAGCTGGATATAAGCTACGAAGCGGGGATTTCCGAATGGGGAAACCTAACTAGAGTAATTTCTAGTTGCTATACGATGAATAAAATAGTCGTATTTGCGAGACACGTTGTGAACTGAAACATCTTAGTAGCAACAGGAAGAGAAAATAAAAAATGATTCCATTAGTAGCGGCGAGCGAAAGTGGAAGAGCCCAAACCAACATTAGTTGGGGTTGTAGGACTATCTACATGAAGTTACAAATCTTTGTTATAGCAGAATTAGTTGGGAAACTAAAGCATAGAGGGTGATACTCCCGTATGCGAAATGGCAAGGACTTCTGATAGTATCCTGAGTAGGGCGGGGCACGTGAAACCCTGTCTGAATCTGCCGGGACCATCCGGTAAGGCTAAATACTAACCAGACACCGATAGTGAACTAGTACCGTGAGGGAAAGGTGAAAAGAACCCCGGGAGGGGAGTGAAATAGAATCTGAAACCGCTTACTTACAATTAGTCAGAGCTCGTTAATGAGTGATGGCGTACATCTTGCAGTATGGACCGGCGAGTTATGTTAACATGCGAGGTTAAGTGGAGAAAAACGGAGCCGTAGAGAAATCGAGTCTTAATAGGGCGTTTAGTATGTTGACATATACCCGAAACCATGTGATCTATCCATGAGCAGGTTGAAGCTTGGTTAACCCCAAGTGGAGGACCGAACCGTAGTACGCTGAAAAGTGCCCGGATGACTTGTGGATAGTGGAGAAATTCCAATCGAACTTGGAGATAGCTGGTTCTCCTCGAAATAGCTTTAGGGCTAGCGTCTGATGTTAAACTTTGGTGGTAGAGCACTGAATATGGAATGGCCGCGCCTAGCGGTACTGACTATAATCAAACTCCGAATACCATTGTGTATTATCAGGCAGTCGGAACCGGGGTGCTAACGTCCCGGCTCGCGAGGGCAACAACCCAGATCGTCAGCTAAGGTCCCAAAATCATGTTAAGTCAGAAAGGTTGTGTGATTTCATAAACAACTAGGAGGTTGGCTTAGAAGCAGCCACCCTTTAAAGAGTGCGTAATAGCTCACTAGTCAAGAGATCATGCGCCAATAATGTAACGGGAGTAAAACATGATACCGAAGCTACGGGTACGAAAGTACGTTAGAGGAGCGTTCTAAGTGCGGCGAAGTCAGACCGTGAGGACTGGTGGAGCGCTTAGAAGTGAGAATGCCGGTATGAGTAACGATTTGAGGTGAGAATCCTCAACGCCTATTGGGAAAGGTTTCCTGGGGAAGGTTCGTCCACCCAGGGTTAGTCAGGACCTAAGCAGAGGCTGAAAAGCGTATGCGATGGACAACAGGTTAATATTCCTGTACTACCTATTATTAGTGATGGAGTGACGGAGAAGGATAGCATTACCCATTAATGGATTTGGGGGTAAGTAGCGACTGGTGAGTATAGTTAAATGCGTACTCTATAACCGGAATCTACGATGCATAGGAACTTCGGTTTTGAATTATGTGATTTCATGCTTCCAAGAAAAGCTTCTAAACGTTTAAAATAATTGGTACCTGTACCGAGAACGGACACACGTTCCCAAGATGAGTATTCTAAGGCGCGCGAGAAAACCATCGTTAAGGAACTCTGCAAAATGACCCCGTAAGTTCGCGAGAAGGGGCGCCAACTTAAAGTTGGCCACAGTAAATTGTGAGGGGCAACTGTTTATCAAAAACACAGCTCTCTGCTAAACCGCAAGGTGATGTATAGGGGGTGAAGCCTGCCCAGTGCCCGAAGGTTAAGTGGATGCGTTAGCTTTATGCGAAGCGTTGAAATGAAGCCCGGGTGAACGGCGGCCGTAACTATAACGGTCCTAAGGTAGCGAAATTCCTTGTCGGCTAAATACTGACCTGCACGAAAGGCGCAATGATCTCTCAACTGTCTCAACGATGGACTCGGTGAAATTATGGTCCCAGTGAAAACGCTGGGTACCCGCATCAAGACGAAAAGACCCCATGGAGCTTTACTACAACTTCGTATTGGAACTTGGCCTAACATGTGTAGGATAGGTGGGAGACTTTGAAGTCAAGGCGCTAGCCTTGATGGAGTCGACCTTGAAATACCACCCTTGGTATGTTGAGTTTCTAACCTGCCGCCGTTATCCGGTGGGGGGACAGTGCGTGGTGGGTAGTTTGACTGGGGCGGTCGCCTCCTAAAAGGTAACGGAGGCGTTCAAAGGTACACTCAATACGGTCAGAAACCGTATGTAGAGCGCAAAGGTAGAAGTGTGCTTGACTGCGAGACCTACAAGTCGAGCAGGTGCGAAAGCAGGACTTAGTGATCCGGCTGTACGTCATGGAACGGCAGTCGCTCAACGGATAAAAGTTACCCTGGGGATAACAGGCTTATCTTGCCCAAGAGATCACATCGACGGCAAGGTTTGGCACCTCGATGTCGGCTCATCGCATCCTGGAGCTGGAGTCGGTTCCAAGGGTTTGGCTGTTCGCCAATTAAAGCGGTACGCGAGCTGGGTTCAGAACGTCGTGAGACAGTTCGGTCCCTATCTGATGTGGGCGTTGGAATATTGATGAGAGCTGCTCTTAGTACGAGAGGACCGGAGTGGACGTACCGCTGGTGTTCCAGTTGTTCCGCCAGGAGCATAGCTGGGTAGCTAAGTACGGAAAGGATAACCGCTGAAAGCATCTAAGCGGGAAGCCTCCTCAGAGATAAGTATTCCCTTGAAATTCCTTGTAGACGACGAGGTTGATAGGATGGAAGTGTACGTGTAGCAATACATTTAGCTGACCATTACTAATAAATTGATAGGTTTAAAAGTTAGGATGTATATTTAGACATTTTAATGAATTATTATTTACTATTCAGTTTTGAAAGAACTTCACCCAAGAGGGTGTTTTTTTTTTTTTTTTTTTGATTTTGTTTTTTTAAATATAATATTGGTGAAATAATTAAAAACTATATTAAAAGGAGAAAAAATAAAAAATAAAAAATTTTTTATTAATACCTATTTTATTAGGTTCAATATTTGCATTTTCAAGTGCAAAATATACTAATATAACAAATATCAGCTTTTTAAATCAACTTGATGAAAATTTAACTTTAAATGGAGCAGGTACTTTTGATTATTCTAAATTGCAAAATGCATTTGGATCTTTAGTATATATGAAAATTGTAGATAAAAATAAACTTTTAAAAGCTGGACAAGAAATACATTTAAATAATAATGAATATGTAATTAGCAAAAAATTTGTAAAAAAAGGCAGAACAATTAGAGGTGCAATTGCTTGAGAGTCTAATTTTGTAAATTCTAAGGAATTTATACATAATTTTGATCTTTTATTAAAAGATTCTAGTGGAAATATTGTTTTTTCTTCTAATTCTTCTAATAAAAATATAGAATACATAAAATTCATTACTAAAAAAGATGACACTTATACATGAATTTTAAGAAATTCAGAAAACAATAAAATAAATCCTGAAGGAATAGAAATTGCTTTCACCGAAACAGAAGGAGATAGATAAAATGAAAAAGAATTATTTAATTAACATTTTCTTTGTTATATTTTTCCTGCGTTTCCAAGTTGTAATGAAGAAAAAAACGAATACACCTACAAATAAGGCGTATTCGTTTTTTGTACTTTTAAATTACAATGATAGACCATCCACTGCATATTGAAAATCACTATATATTTTGTTTAATTCCTTATGTTCTGGGTCTAAATTATTCTTGATTTCACTTACAACTTTACCATTCACAGTCTTTGTTGTGATTGTTATAAGTTTCAATGCATCTATAAACATATTCATTGTGAGTTTTTGGATCTCTCCATTATCTTTATAAAATTTCTTTAATTTATAAATGCAATATTTCAAAACAATTAGAGATAAAAAGCATAAAAATACATGAGATTGAATATGCTCGTCTTTATAAACGTACATCGGCCTAACTTCGATTGCTGATTTTAAGGTTCTGAAACCTTCTTCCACTTTTCATTGTCCCTTATATATTTCATTCGCTTCTTTTGAATCTATGTTTGTTATGTTGGTTTCAATCATATAAAAGCCATCTTCATTAGCTACTTTTTTAATTTTTTCGATATTTAATCTTCCGACTGTTTTACCATCTACATCCATATACTTTTTCTTATATTCAGGAACCAAAGCACTTAATGGCAATTCACCGTTAATAGACTTTTTCTCCAATTTATTAATAAGATTTTGTCTTTTTATTTTGTCTAAAGTTTGTTTTGAAGGGCTAAAATAGACAAATTGTTTTCTAAAAGTATCGCTATATCTTTTTTTATTTTTGTTTTTAGCTCAAACAGATTGGACGAATCTAGATTTAGTAAAATAATCATTTTCTTGAACAAACCCTTGATCATTTACTATAAATGCTTTATCTTCTTTTCCAAGAATATCAATACGTTTCTGTACTATATATTTATATCCTTTTTGTTCTAAATATCTTAAATTTGCATTTTGACTAATACCTTTATCAGCAACTATTATTGTGTCTTTTGTTTTGTAAATTCTTTGCATTTCAATTAAAAATTTCACAAGAGTTTTAGAATCTCCAGTATTTCCTTCGAAGACTTTATAGTGAAAAGGAATACCATTATTATCAACTGCCATAGCCACAACAATTTGATCTTCATCATGCTTTCCATCTTTAGAAAAACCTCTTTGTCTCAAACCATCTCTTGAAAAACTTTGAAAATAAACAGTTGTATTATCAAAATGCATTAATTTTGTGTTTCTAGTTGTCAATTCTTGCATTTTGTTATAAATATTGACTAAAATTGTATTTTTATATTCTAAAAAAGTATCAAAATAGTTATAAATTGAAGATTTTTTTACATCTATCTTATGTAAAAAATCATTTTTGTTTTTGTATTGACAAATATAACTTCTTGGTTGAATTATTCTTGTTGCAACAATAAATTCTAATACTTCTTCTAAAGATTTGTGTTTAGTTTTAGGTAATCCTTTAAATAAATCTAGTTCTTTAATTACTTTATAAATAAGTTCAATACCAACGTTTTTTACATTTGTTTCGACAGATGTTGGGTTAAGTAATTGGAAAAATTTGGTTTTAACTTCAATTTTATCTTCTCCAACAGGAACCAATCTAGCAATTGGTTTTAAATCATCGATGTTTTGCAGAGAATATTTTTCTTTAATTTCTTCTCAATAACCTAATCCAACTAAATTCCCAATCCCTTTACCGTATCCTTTTGATATTCCTAATGCAATGTAAATCCCTTTTGGGTTTTTTCTTTTATACAAAATGTAGTTGCTCATATTTATATTATACATTATTATCATTGTAATCATTGTAAAAAATTAAAATAATTAAAAATTGTACTTATATACTATGTATATAAGTAATAAGGTAAAAGGTATAAAAAAGAGCTTCCAACTTGGAAACTCAGGAATTATTTAATTAACATTTTCTTTGTTATATTTTTCATTTTGATTTTTGCTTTATTTCCTCTTTTAGTCTTTTTTATTTTTAAAGTTGAAAACAAATGATTAAATATAGCTACTTTTTCTTTATTTCTTATTTCATTCTTAAGTTTTTGATATTTATTTATATTGAAATTATCTTTTCTTAAAGATAATAAGTTAAAGAGAAATTTCGAAAATTTATTAATAACACCTTTTTACGATAGAGATCTTATTTTTTTAAGAAAGAAGAGAATAATTTTTTGAGCAATATTACTTTTTATTTTATTCTTTATTGGTTCTTGTCTAATAAGTCTTTGTTATTTTTATGTTTCAAATTTTACACATCCCACATGTCCTTGGGTAGTTCCGATGTCTTTGGAATTTACAGAAAACCCCCCTCTCCCTTGTCCCTCTCATATAAATATAAAAGCTACAGACACTTTTGTCTATAAAATCATTTTTGTTTTTGGTTGATCATTCTTTATTAGTTCTTTAGTTGTCACTTCTTTTATATTTATTTTATGGATAATCCAAAATCGAAAAAACAATGAAACATCAGAATCTCTTTTTGTTAGTTAAACTTCAAAAATACAGAAATTAATCTGTATTTTTTTTGAAATATATTTTTAGGATTAAAAAAATATAAAAATATTTTTGAGATTCTTTTTTCGTGTTATAATAATTACACGAAACACACAATTTTAATTTAATAGAATTGTATTCGTAAATTTTTAAAATAGTGTATAATAATATAGCCTAGAAAGTAGGCTTGTGGAGAAGTAGCTCAGCTTGGTAGAGCACTACATTTGGGCTGTAGTGGTCGCAGGTTCAAATCCTGTCTTCTTCACCATTTAATGGGGGGTTAGCTCATTTGGCTAGAGCGCCTGCCTTGCACGCAGGAGGTGGTGGGTTCGAATCCCATACTCTCCACCATTATGGCACTGTAGCTCAGTTGGTTAGAGCATCCGGTTCATACCCGGAAGGTCAAGAGTTCGACTCTCTTCGGTGCTACCAACAAATTATTTTAGAAATTTAATCTATTATTTTTTCAAGTGAGCGGACCTATAGCTCAACGGTTAGAGCAACCGGCTCATAACCGGTCGGTTACAGGTTCGAATCCTGTTGGGTCCACCATGGGTGATTACCCAAGAGGCTGAAGGGACTAGTCTTGAAAACTAGCAGGGGCTTCACGGCCCGCGGGGGTTCAAATCCCTCATCACCCGCCATGAAATCATAACAGGTACTTGAATAATAGATAAACATAGCGGAGTGGAGCAGTCGGCAGCTCGTCGGGCTCATAACCCGAAGGTCGTAGGTTCAAGTCCTGCCTCCGCAACCAAATGGTCCAGTGGTAAAGTGGTTTAATACGCCTCCCTGTCACGGAGGAGAACGCGGGTTCGATCCCCGTCTGGACCGCCATTATGGCCCTGTAGCTCAGTTGGTAGAGCAACAGATTGAAGCTCTGTGTGTCGCTGGTTCGATTCCTGCCGGGGCCACCATATAAAATTACTCTATTTTGTTAGCTACTTGTTGTTAATAAAATAGAGTAATTTTTTTATTTTTTATATAATTATAAAAATGTTAAAGAAAAGAAAAATTAAATTTTTATTTGGGATAGTAAATACTACATTTTTATTTATTCCTTCTTGTGTTAATACCACTCAAAATAGTATGAAAATTGATACCCTTGAGAAAATGCAATTAGCAACTAAACAATTGGTGAATTTTCAACCTAAAATCAATTTACCTATAAATCAAAGTTTGCAAAATTTTACGATTGATGATTTAATTGCAAATCATTATATTAATTGAAATATCTTTGAACAAGAAGTGATTATAAATGGTAAAAAAGCTAAATTAAATGGTCAACTATTAGAAATAGAATTTACAACAGGGACAAATGAAGCTATTTTTAAGTATCTTTGAACAAGTGAATTTTTAAACGATAAAGTACCTAGAAGATATACATTACAAAATTTAAAAGAATTACCTTATAGCAATGAACCATTTTGTCATTTTGGTCATTGCCATCCCGCAAGCAATCGTCCAACGATTATTATTGTGAAAAATCCAAATATTAAATAGAGGAGAATTATGGATTACAAAAAGACTTTAAATATGCCTAAAACAGGCTTTGATATGCGAGCAAATTTAATTCAAAAAGAACCTAATTTCAGAAAAGCTTGATTAGATAATCAAATTTATAAAAAAGTTCTTGCAAAAAATGCTAATAATACAAGTTTCATTTTACATGATGGTCCACCATACGCCAACGGAAGTATTCATGTTGGTCATGCGATGAATAAAGTTTTAAAAGATATTATCGTAAGATATAAATCTTTAAAAGGTTTTTACTCACCTTTTGTAGCAGGTTGAGATACACATGGTTTACCAATTGAGCACAAAATGCTTTTAGAGGCAAAACTTAGCAAAGATGAATTAACTCCAATCATTTTACGTAAAAAGGCTGCAAAATATGCTTTAAAACAAGTTGAAAATCAAAAGAAAGAATTTGCAACTTTACAATTATTTTCAGATCTTGAAAAAATTTATATTACTCTTGACAAAAATTATGAAGCAAAACAACTTGAAGTTTTCAAAAAAATGGTTTTAGATGGTCTTGTTTACAAAGGTCTTAAACCAGTTTATTGATCTCCAAGTAGTCAAAGTGCTCTTGCAGAAGCAGAAGTAGAATATCAAGATGTAGTCAGTCCTTCAATTTATGTTGCTTTTGAAGTGGCTAATTCAAAATTTGATAAGCTTCAAAAAGGGGATAAATTAATTATTTGAACCACAACACCTTGAACTTTAATTGCTAATGCCGGAGTTGCTTTAGGTGAGAATTTGGAATATTTAATTGTTGAAGTTAATGCTCAAAGATATGTATTGGCTGGTGATTTATTTGAACAAGTGAAAACAAAATTAGCTTGAGAAAATCCAATTATTCTCGATACATTTTTTGGAAAAGATTTACACGATGTTAATTATTACACACCAATCACACATCTTGAAGCACCTGTTGTTTTAGGACACCATGTTACATCTGAAAGCGGAACAGGTTTAGTCCATATTGCTCCTTTATTTGGTGAAGATGACTTTCAAATCGGTCTTAAACATAAACTAAACATGATTATGCATATTAGTGATACAGGTTTTGTTGAAAATTCAAATACTCAATTTGACGGTCTTTTTTATGAAGATGCTAATAAACCTATTTCAGAATTTTTAGGAACAAATATGTTGCATTTTGAGCGTTTTAAACACTCATATCCACATGATTGAAGAACTCACAAACCAATTATTTTCCGTGGAACACCACAATGATTTGTATCAATTGATCAAATTAGAAGTAAGATTTTAGAACAAATTGAATCAAACGTAACAACTTACCCAGAATGAGCAAAAGCACGTTTATTACAAATGATTGAAAATCGTCATGATTGAACTATTTCACGTCAAAGAACTTGAGGTGTACCAATTATCATTTTCTATGATCAAGATAAAAATCCAGTTATTAAAGAAGAAATTTTTGATTATGTAATAAACTTAGTTCAACAATATGGAACAGATATTTGATGAGAAAAAGAAACAGATGAACTTTTACCAGAAGCTTATCGAAACTTAGGTTACACACGTGAAATGGATATTATGGACGTTTGATTTGACTCAGGTGTATCGTCAATTGCTGTTGATATTGATCCAAAATTAGAATCACCATATGATTTATATTTAGAAGGAGTTGATCAATATCGTGGATGATTTAACTCTTCAATTATTAATTCAGTTGCTTATAAAGGCGTAACCCCATATAAAAACTTAATTTCACACGGATTTACCTTAGACGGTAAAGGTGAAAAAATGTCTAAATCAAAAGGTAATACAATTCTCCCACAAGAAGTTATCTCAAAACGTGGAGCAGACATTTTACGTTTATGAGTTGCAAATAGTGAGTATACAAATGATGTAACAATTTCAGAAGAAATTCTTGATCAAAATACCGAAGTTTATCGTAAACTTCGTAATACAATTAAATTCCTTTTAGGAAATTTAAATGAATATAAATATAATCCTGAGCAACCAAGAACAGGAATTCATGCGTATATTAAAGAAAAACTTAATGAGTTAATTCTTAACGTAACAAAAGCTTATGATGAATATAAATTTATCAATGTTGTGAAATTAATTAATAATTATGTTGTGGATTTATCTAGTTTTTATCTTTCTGTTACAAAAGACATTCTTTATGTACGAGCAACTGATGATTTAGAAAGACAAATGGTTTTAGCTAACCTTTATGAAATTACTGATTTCTTAATTATTGCATTAGCACCTATTTTACCAACCACCGCCGAGGATGCTTATTCATATTTTGCTAAGGAAACTAAATTTGAATCAGTTATGCTTGAAGATTTTCCGAAAGTGCAAACTGTTGATTTTGAACTCATAGCTAGTTATCAAGAATTCTTCGATTTAAGAGATCAAGTTAATATTTTAATTGAAAATCAAATTAAGGAAGGTCTAATTAAGCGTTCAAACGAAGCTAAGGTAACATTAGCAAGTTCTTCTGATCTTTTAACAAATTTAGATCTTAAAACATTATTAATGGTTGGAAAGATTGAACAAGGAAGCTCGCTTGCTGTTTCGAAATTTGATTCACTTAAATGTGAGCGTTGTTGAAATCATTTTGAAGCTAACCAAATTCAAGACAATCTTTGTCCTACATGTTATGAAATTATTCAAAAACTTGAAAATTAATTTTTCGATAAAGGAGGGAAGTTATGGAATTTAATTCTTTTTGGAATAAATATCTAATTTTACCTACTCAAAATTATTTTAAAGCAGTCTATGCTCGCTTAAAATCTGATTGAAAACAGATTCTAATAGATTATTTAATTTTATTGAGTGTTTTTACTCTTTTTGTCTTAATCGATCAACTAACAAAAACATTTCTTTTCCACCATGGTGGTAATCCATGAAAAGATTCTGAATCAAGTTTAGAAACTATTAGACCTTATCAAAAAGCTTATGGTGGGAATTTACACACTAATTGATTAATTGATTTGCGTTTTATTTGACATCGTGGAGTAACTTTTTTACCAGAAAATGTTAATATTCCATTTATTCAGGTTTTAAGCATTTTTCTAATTCTTGTAGTATTTCTCAAACCAATTTTAATTTTCCATCGCTCAAGCTATTTACTTATTTTATTAGGTATTTTAGCAGCAGGAGCATTTGGTAATGCTCTTGATCGTTTTATTTTCAATGGTTTTGTTAAAGACTTATTTTATAGTGGTTGATTTGAAAATTGATTACAAAAACCACTAGGGACTTTTAATTTCGCAGACTTTATTATTTTTACTTCTGTTATTTTAATTATTATTAGATCTATTTTTTCAGCTTTTCTTGTTGTTGACTGGAAAAATAAAAGACTTAAAGTTAAAAGTGAAGAAAAAGAATCAGATAAATAGGAATAAAAATAATTTTTACTGCAAAGCACAATCAAATGATTGTGCTTTTTTGCATTTTTGAAAAAATACTTTTAAATTTAATATAAAATTATTTCATGATTAAATCAAGTGATGATAAAAAACCAAATTCAACTAAAAAAGAGCTTCTTTCATCTAAAAATGCATTTGAAAAATATAAAATTTGAAACTCAATTAAATTTAAAAAAGAATTAATTGTCACTAATTCAAATGAACAAGTTGTTCTAACTAAAGAACTACCTGAAATTTCCGCAATTGATGTTGCAAAAGAAACTGAATGATTAAAATTTAAAATGGGTAAATATCTTGCAAATAACAAAAAATGCAAGCTAACTTTGCCTATCTTTTTCAAGAAGTATTGAAGAGGGATTTTAATTATTTTATCAGCAGCTTTAATTTTTAACTTCGGGATTCAAACTTTTTTAAGTAGAGCGGATACCATTCCATCAGGAGTCACCGGAATTCCAACACTTTTACAATATATTTTTCCGCAATTAAAAAGATGATTTGCTTTGATTTATTTAGCATGTAATATTCCACTCTTTTTAATTTTTTGAAGACATTTAAAGCGTAGTTTTCTATGAATGACAGTTCTTTTTATGATTTTTCAAATTTTGGTCAATTTACTTTTTACAGAAATTCAACCACTTCAAAATTTTGTTTTACATCGTCTTGAACTTGTTCCTATGGACACAGAAACTGTTCGAAATTATCTTTATGCAGCATTTGATCAAAACGGTGATAAAGTACTTTCTCATACACATTTTAACGCTCATGATTATCGTGAATTCTTATTGAGTTTGCAAAATCAATATCCTAGTGCTTTTGAAAATTTAGCATTTAAACTTCAAGATTTTAAAATTGAAAATCCTAATTTTTGAGTTAATGCTAAAACCCTAGCAACACGAATTTTAGAAATTGCAAATACTAATAAAGAATCATTATCACACACTGAAACCTTAGCTTACTGATACGATACAGGTAAAACTTGACCAGTTCTTATTTATGGAGCTTTAGGAGCAATTTTTGTTGGTGCAGGAGTTGCTTTATCTTGAAAAGCTGGCGGTTCAACAGGTGGGACAGATATTGTGGCTTATTACTTTTTATCAAAAACTAAAAAAAGCGTTGGACATATTTTATCAATTGTCGCAATTTTTACAGCAATTATTTTCCTTGTGATTTATAAATTCGTTAAACCTAACCCAGATGGTGTAATTATTGGGGTAAGAGAAATTTCAACTTTCTCTTACATTGTAGTTTCAAACTTAGTTGTTAATAAACTTTATCCAAAATACAAGAAAATTAAAATGACAATTATATCTAGCGAACCTCAAAAAATTATTGCTTATTTCAATTTAATTAATTATTGACATAGTTATAGAATTGTTCGTTTTAAATCAGGTTATACAGGAAAATATGGCTTTAAAATCGAAACAGTTATTCTTTTAATGGAAGCTAAAAATTTAAGTGATGATTTAAAATTAATCGATCAAAATGTTTGAATTTCAGAAACAAAAGTCGATCGTGTTACGGGTAAATTTAATACAACATATGTTGAATAAAAGCACTTTTTGTGCTTTTTTTGTTTAATTTTTTATTTATTAAATGGAGGTAAAATATGAAATTAGAACAATTATCGAAAATTAGTCCTGAAAAATATAAGGATTTAACAGTAGGATTTTCACTAATTGCTCTTGCAACAGGAATTGGTGCAATTGCTAATGCAATTGCACCTTTAATTGGACTGATTAAAACTTCTTTAGCTCCACAAGGTGAAATTAAAGATAAATTAGTTTCTTATAAGTGGCAACTCAATGATTCAAAAACGAAAGCACCATTAGAAACTTTTTCAACTTTTGATTAGTTAAAAGCTTATTTTAAGGCTTGAAAAATAATTAAGAAAGTTTGGTCTTTTAAATAAAAGTTTTATAATCTAAATGTTACTTTCAAGTAACCGTACCAAAAAGGTTTAAAGCATTATATGCACCTCAAGGACGAGCCACTTAATGGAGGTATTGCATGTTAGCAATTATCGAAACAGGTGGGAAACAACTTTTAGTTAAAAAAGGTCAAACAATCTTCGTTGAAAAAATTGAAGGCGAAGAAGGTCAAGAAGTAAAATTTGACAAAGTTTTATTAGTTGATCAAAAAATTGGACAACCTTACTTAGAAAATGCAGTAGTTACAGGAATTATCGAAAAACAAGGGAAAGCAAAGAAAATCATCGTTTACCGTCACAATGCTAAGTCAACTCACAAGAGAAAACTTGGTCACCGTCAACCATATACACGTGTAAAAATCACAGGAATTCAAGGTTAATTAGAAAATGGCAAAGACAAAAGCTGGTGGATCTACCCGTAATGGTCGTGATTCACATTCAAAACGTTTAGGTGCTAAATTAGGTGACGGACAATTCTGTACAGCAGGTTCAATTATTTATCGTCAAAGAGGAACAAAAATTTTCCCAGGACAAAATGTTGGACGTGGTGGAGATGATACTTTATTCTCAACAATCGATGGTTATGTAAAATACGAATGCAGAAGAAACAGAAAGTTTGTTTCAGTATACCCTGAAAGAGTAAAATAAGATTAAAAACACATCAAGCGATGTGTTTTTTATATTTCATGAATATCCGTAATCAAAGTTGCTCCATCTTTAAGTAATTGAGTGTTACCATCTTCAATATTCAGACCAGGGAAACAATAAATTTGTTTTCCATAACTTAAAAATGCATTAACAAGGTTGTGTGTCTTACTATTTTTAATTGAAGAAATAACAATTAAGTTTTGGGAAATACTTGCAATCAAGTGATTAACTTGCTTGAAATAATGTCTTTGTGGGTGAGTTTTAATTGGAAAAATTGAAAGAACTAATTCATTTTCTCAGTTCCGGTCAGCATCTAAAACTTGATCAATTCCACCTGCTAAAACTTGAATGATTTGACCATTACGCTTACGAACTTCGTCAATTAATCTTTGTTCACTTTTTTTATAGTTACCAACAACAAGTACGGTTTTACTAAAATCAATTTTTAAGATTCGTTTTAAAAAGAAATCTGTTTTAAAATCAACTATTTCATTAATAATACTGATTAATTTTTCTTTATTGAGAAGTTTAATATTGCCATAGTAAAAAATCACAAATGGTGGAAAATTAGAATTAAAAAGACTAATTGGAAAATTTCAATCAAGCGGAGTGAGAAATTTAATCCCCAACTTACGATATTCTTCCTGAATTTTTTGAACTTCTAGGTTTGATATTTTATTATCACCTTGAAGCCACTTGTGTATTTTAAAAATATCGCCTTGAAAACTATGTGATAGATATAAAAGTAAATTATTCATAATTATTTTTCTCCATTTAATAAATAATTTTTTTCTCAAAAAGAACGAAAAGAAAACTTCTTTTTTGGTAATAATTCCATATTTTTTAGTAGTAAATGAAAGTGTTTGTTTTATTAAAAATAAAAACTTTATAATAATTTAAAAACATAATAGAATTAAATATTTTATACTTAGGAGACCAACCATGAAAATAGCTTTTTTTGATACAAAAGACTATGATATTAAATATTTCGAAAAATATAATGATGGTAGACACGAAATTACATTTTTTAAAGAAAACTTAAACTTAAATACTGTTAAATTAGCTAAAGGATTTGATGCTGTGTGTGGTTTTGTTAACACATACGGAGACAAAGTGATTTTAGAAGTACTTAAAAAAATGGGAGTTAAATTTTGATTCCAAAGATCAATGGGATACAACAAAATTGATGTTGCCAAAGCAAATGAATTAGGAATTGAAGTTTTTAGAATTTTCAATTACTCAGCTGAAAGTATTGGTGAATTTGCTATGGCCGGACTTTTATGCTTAAACAGAAATTTAATTAAAGCACACGATAGAGTTTCAAAATACAACTTCTCATTAAACGGTCTTGATGGACTTTGTGTAGGAAACTCAACAATCGGAGTTATTGGATCTGGAAAAATTGGGCAAACATTTATTAAAATTGCGAAAGCAACAGGAGCAAGAGTAATCGTATTTGATGCTTTTGCACAAGAAAATTTCCCAGAAACAGCTGATAAATTTGGATTTGAATGAGCTTCATTGACAGAAGTTTTAAGTCAAAGTGATTTCATTTCAATCCACTGTCCTTTATTATCATCAACAAGATACTTAATTGATGATGCAGCAATCGAAGTAATGAAACCAGGTGTGATTTTAATTAATACAGCTCGTGGTGAAATTATGGATATTAAAGCGGTTCTTAAAGGACTTAAATCAGGAAAAATTCGTGGAATTGCAACTGATGTTCTTGAAAGAGAAGAAGGAAGATTTTACGAAGATGTTTCAGCAAGAATTGAAGATCTTAAAAAATTAGACCCAGATTGAAAAGAACTTATTGAAATGGATAATGTTTTAGTAACATCACACCAAGCTTTCTTAACAGATTTAGCACTTACACAAATTGCTAAAACAACATTAGAAAATGCCGATGCAGCACAAAAAGGTGACTTTGAAAAGGCATTAAGAATTATGGAGAACGGAAAAATTAAAAATGGATAGGACATTACAGAAAAAAACAGGAATTTTCTCTTTCTTTAAATTAAGAAAAGAAGAAAGATTAGACGCAGAAAAACCAAAAGATTTAAGAACATGAATCGTACATGGTCTTTCAGAATATTTTGGAACAATTTTAATCTCATTATTTCTTGCGGGATTAAGTATTTATGTTTCAAGTCATAAAGGTAAACCTTTGGTTATTGAGGAATATTTATTGCACCCAATTATCGTAGGTTTCTTTGCTGGTTTTGTAGCAGTTGGAACAGTTTTATTTATCTTCTTACGTTGAAGTTGTGATTTAAACCCTTCTGTTACTTTATATAGATATTTGAGTGGTAAAAATAACGGATATTATGCAAGTTATAAATTATTTATTCAAATTTTAGGAGCAATTACTGCTGGACTTATTATTCATGGAGTAGGACTTTTAACAGCTCCAACAATTGAAGTTGCAGGACAAAAAGTACAAGTTCTTTCAAATGCTCCAATTGATGCACTTTCATCAGCAGCAAAAGCATTTGAACCAGTTAAGGGGACACCTTCAATTGCAAAAGGTGGAACATGAATCTTTTTTGTTGAGATGGTAATGACTTCTGTTTTATTACTTCCAATTTTTTCACCAAACATCAATAATAAATATCGTGATTTATTTATTATGACAATTATTTCATTCTCAGTTTGAATGGGAATTTTAGGTGGAACAGCTGCAATTAACCCAGCTAGAGGTTTCGCACAACAAGCTTCAACATTATTTTTCCATGGTGGACAAAATGATAGTGCAATTCTTGCACATGCACACTTAAAAGACTATGTCAAGTTTTTTGGAGAATCTTCTGCAACAGATACAGGGCAATCAGCTTTACAAGTAATTGCAAACAAACATGTTTATAGTAGTGTTGTTATTGCAACAGCTGCTATGATTTTAGGAGATTTAGCTGCACCATTTTTCTATTTATTTGTTCAAGGAATTACAGAAAAATACATTAACCCAGCAATTGTCTCAATTATTGGATACAAAAATTACAAAGCATTAAACATGGAAACACCTAGATCTAATCAAAAATAATTTAAAAACGGAATTTTCCGTTTTTTTATTTTTAGAAAATATGGAAAAATTACCAAAACGAACCTATTTCTTTAAAAAATAATAAAATAAGAATTATTAACTATTTAATTAGTTTTTAATTAGCAAGGAGATTTTATGACTCAGGAAAAAGTCTTAGTTATTAACGCAGGAAGTAGCTCAATTAAAATGAGCTTATTTAGAAAGCATGATTTAGCATTACTTGCGAGCGGAATTGCTGAAAGAATTGGTTTAGCTCAAGGTAATTTATCAATTAAAGTGATTAAAGAGGATTTTGAAAAGAAATTTAGCAAAGAAGTAGTTTTAGAAAACCACCAAGTAGCTGTTGAAGAAATTGCTCATTTAATGGCTGAATTAGAATTAATTAAAGATAAAGAAGAAATTGTTTACATTGGTTTTAGAATTGTACAAGGTGGTGATTACTTCAAATCAACAACTAAAATTGATAGTGAAGTACTTGCTAAAATTGATGAATGCTCAATGTATGCACCATTACATAACCCAGGTGCAATTATGTCAATTAAAGGATTTCAAAAAGTCTTTCCAAAAGCAAAATTAAGTGCTGACTTTGATACAGCTTTCCATACCACACTTAATAAGTTAAACTCTACTTATCCAATTCCATATGAACTTAGTGAAAAATACAAAGTGAAAAAATATGGAGCTCACGGAATTAGTCATGAATACATTACAGGTAAATTAGCAGAGATTTTAGGTAAAGAAAAAGTAACTTTTGTGAATATGCACCTAGGAAATGGAGCAAGTCTTTGTGCGGTTAAAGATTCGCAATCATTTGATACTTCAATGGGTCTTACACCATTAGCTGGTGTGATGATGGGAACAAGAAGCGGTGATATTGATCCTTCAATTCACCAATTTCTCATGAAGCAAATGAACCTTACAATTGATGAGTTTACAGATCTTTTAAACAAGAAAAGTGGTGTTTTAGGTGTATCAGGAATATCAAGTGATATGCGTGATATTCAAAATGCAATTGATGAAGGCAATCAACAAGCTGATTTTGCTCTTGAACTTTATACTCAAAAAATCGCAGATTATGTTGCTATTTATGCTAATAAGTTAGGCGGGAAATTAGATGCGTTAGTCTTTACTGCGGGAATTGGTGAAAATGATTATGAAGTAAGAGTGAGAACAATTAAAAAACTTTTCTTTAAACACATCGAAATTGATGAACAAAAGAATATGCAAAGATTTGGACATCCAGAACTTATTAGTACACCAAATAGTGAAATTCCAGTGTATGTAATTCCAACTAATGAAGAACTTGTTATTGCAAGAAATGCAATTAAAATTAATGAACAATAAAAGCCATTTGGTTTTTTTGTTTGCTCTTATTAATTTTTAAATTTTTGAGATTGTAATAAAATTTAAGTAAAGTTATTTTAAGAAATTATTTTGAGTAAGGGGAAAATATGTTTAAGTTCATTAAGTCATCAACTAATTTAGACAATTGGTATGAGCACCCAAATTACGAAATTGCTTTTTGGGGACGCTCTAATGTCGGAAAAAGTAGTTTACTTAATGCAATTACAGGAACTAGGAGTCTTGCAAGAGTATCCAAAACACCCGGAAGAACTCAACTTTTAAATTTCTTTGAAAATGAATACGGAGCAGTGATTGTTGATTTGCCAGGTTATGGTTATGCTAAAATATCAAACAGCCAAAAACTCAAAATGCTCGACATGATTAATGAATACTTACTTAAAAGACAAAATTTAAAAAGACTATTTGTTTTAATTGACGCTCGACACGGAATTACCAAAACCGATGAGGAGATTTTAGATTATTTAAACCAAATCAACCAAGCTTTTACTTTGGTTTTTACAAAAGCTGACAAGCTCAAACAAAAAGACAAATCAGCTTTAGCTAAAAAAATCAAAATAGATTCTAAGCGTTTTGGTTTTACTCAGTATTTTATTGTTTCAAGTGAAACAAATTTCGGAATTAATGAATTAACTTTATATATTAATGATGTATTAGGAGGAAAAGATGAAAGTGCAGCTTAAAAAAACATTATTAACAACTGCTTTAATTTTAGGTGGTGGAGCAATTACTGCCGGAGCAATTTGTGGAACTTATTTTGGAATTACTTCTTCACGAAAATCAGAATCATTTGAAGAAGCAGCTAATCGCCTACAACTTTTTTATAACGACAATCCAAACCAACCAAGAAATCAAATTTTAGCTTCCAAATTTGTTCACTTTAATGATCGTCTTTATTCTTCACAAATTGAATCTTTTTCACAAAATTATGATCGAGATTGAAGAAAAATTTTAATTTCTCCAAAATTAAAAAATAGCAAACAAATCAAAGAACAAGAATTTTATTTATACGATCCAATTAAAAACCATCCAGCTAACATTCTTTTAGAAAATAGAGTTACTTTAAAAGACGGTAAAATTTTAACCAAAGATAATTACAAAGTAAACTTTAGATCTTATGCAAATGATGTTGAAGGAAAATTGTTATTAAGACTTTGAATTACAGAAGGTAGCAGTTCGAAAACTATTTTTGAAAAAGTTTTTACTCTTGAAGGGTTTGCCAAAGTTAACCAATCTAATGCTGAAAATGGTGCAAGTTATTATGAATCCGCAGATATGGAAGTATCATTAAATAAAACAGCACTTTTGGGTTACACAAATGCTGATCAAGTAATTAATGAATATACTTCTAAACAGAATGATTTAAATGAAAAAACAGCCTTCTTGAAAAAAATCTTTAACTTCCAAGGGACTGTTGGAACAAGCGTTGCTTATGATACCTTACAAGTTAATTTAACAAAAAATGCACAAGGCCAATTGCTAGCAAATTTAATTGTTCCTTATAATATTGAAGTTGCAGCAGCTACTCCTAAAGATCTTATTGCTAAACAAAGCGTTTTACAAGCAACATATACTCCACCACAATTTGTTTTTAGTTTTGAGTCTAATTAAGAAAGTTTTTTGCAAAATGTTATTATTTCCATTTCTGAGCAATAAAAAAAGGATTTCAAATCCTTTTTTTATTTCTTAATGTTAAAATAATGATGTTAAACATAATAAATATTTTTATTTTAATTAAAACATAGGAGTCTTAAATGAAAATTGCAGATAAAAGAACTAAATTAGTTGCTACAATTGGTCCATCAAGTGATAACTACGATATGCTTAAAGCATTAGTAGAAAACGGTGTAACATGTATTAGAGCAAACTTTTCACATGGTTCACACGAAGAACAAGGAAACAAATTTACATTAGCTAAAAAAGTTTCACAAGAACTTAGAATCCCAGTATCATTACTTTTAGATACAAAAGGTCCTGAAATTCGTGTTGGAAAAATGAAAGATGGAGCTCAAGTTGTGCAAGCAGGATCAGAAGTATTGATCCACACAACAAAAGAAGCTTTCGAAAACTTAGAAGGAACATCAACAGAAATTTCTGTTGCTTACGACATGTCACAAGATTTAGTTGTAGGCAATCAAGTTTTACTTGATGATGGTAAACTTTCTACTGTTGTTACAGAAGTAAATAGAAGCAAAGGTTACGTAAAAGTTAAAGCAGAAAACACACATAAATTAAAAACAAACAAACGTATTAACCTTCCAGGGGTTGACTTTACATTACCATTCTTAGCTGAAAAAGATATTAACGATGTTAAATTTGGTATTAAAGAAGGGATCAACTTTGTTGCTGCATCTTTTGTTAATTCAGCAAGAAATGTTAATGAACTTAGACAACTTCTTAATGAAAATGGTGGAGAACACGTTCAAATTATTTCAAAAATTGAATCTCATTTAGGTTGTCAAAACATTGAAGAAATCATTGAAGCATCAGATGCTATTATGGTTGCTCGTGGTGACTTAGGACTTGAAATTCCATACTACGATGTGCCTTACTATCAAAAGAAAATGATTAGAAAATGTCGTGAAGCAGGAAAACCAGTTATTGTTGCAACACAAATGTTAGACTCAATGGAAAATGCACCACACCCTACTCGTGCAGAAGTAACAGATGTTTACTACGCAGTAGAACTTGGAGCTGATTCAACAATGCTTTCAGGAGAAAGTGCAAACGGAAACTTCCCATTAGAATCAGTTAAAACAATGACTTCAATTTCAAAAAGAGCTGAAAAAGAATTCTACGGAAGAAACTACTACCCAATTCAATTAGAAAAAGTTTGAGAAAACTCAGATCAAACAGATAAAAGAACTAAAATTGCTTACGAAATTGCTAGAAATGCAATTGATGGAGAATACAAATTTGTTGTAGTTCTTTCAAGAACAGGTCAATTACTTAAACAAATTGCTAAGTTCCGTCCAAACACAACAATTATTGGTATTTTAGAAGACCAAAGAATGATTAAAGGATTCGGAATTTACTCATCAGTATTTACTTCTTTAGATTCAGCTGCTTTATTCCCGCTTGTTAAAGCGGATCATTCAAGAGCAATTGAAGCTTTAGCACCATATGGAATTCAATCAGGTGATAAAATTTTAGTTGTTGAAAACGAAAAAATGACAGAACACGTTGTTAAATAATTTCAAAGATAACATCAAAGCATGCTTTGATGTTTTTCTTTTTTAAAGCTTGATATAATAAGAATATGAAATTTTTGAAGAATTTGATTAAACTTTTACCATTAACTTCTAGTTTAATTTTAAGTCCTATTTGAATTAATTCTTGTGCAGTTACAACTCAGGAACTCGGACAAATTAAAGAACTAGAAGTTAAGAAGCTTGCAAATTATCAACATCTATCATCTATTTTAAAAAATCAATTACAAGAAGAATTAAATAACATTACAACCAAAGAGAGTTTTGCTCAATTTTCAACTAAAATTCAAAATTTAGAAAATTACTATTGTTCACTTTTTCATTATCACAACCTTCTTTTAAATATTGAAAAAGAAGTTAATTACAAATTTGCTTCACAAATTCAAAAAGAACAAATTAGTCGAGCAATTAATCTTTTTAATGAATCTAATTTAGTAACTACAGAAGAATCCTCTTATTTTGGAATTAGTCAAAACTTGGAAGAAATCAAATCCCTACACAAAAATTTACAAGATGCTTATTTTCAAATTAAATATTATGTGAAACAAGAGGGTTTTCCAATTCGTTCTGTTTTAGGGTATTCAATGTTAGCTATTGCAATCTTAGGGGTCGGAATTTACTACGGAGCAAAACAAATTAAAAAATATCAAAATAACAAAAAAGCCCAAAAATAGAAACTTGCTTAATCAAATCTAAATAGCAAGTTTCTTTTTTATATTCACTGATTGAGCTTATAAATAATAAAATTTAAATATGAAATATCATAAACTTTGCTCCTTATTAACTCTTGCAGTTTTACCCTTACCAATGTTTTCGTGTGTCTCTAAAGTATCAAAAGCAAATGAGCAAGATCAAAAAATTAATTTTCTTCCAAATAATGAATTTCAAAAAGAGTTATTAAATCTCATTTATAAACTACCTTATTTGGAACAAGAAAAATTTGAGCCCAAACTTGCAAATGTCACAAACGAAGATCAAAAAAGAGAATTAGAACTATCAATTATGTTAAAAATTCGTATTTTACAAATTCAAGATTATAAAAATGAAACAATTGAAAAAATCAAAAAATTAACAAACTTAACAGAAGACTATAAGACTAAATTTTTAGAAACAATTTCCGAAAGTTTATCAAAACAAACAATTAGTGACACTTTATCAAAAGCAATTTATTTAAACCAAAAGTTAGCATTAAGATATCCGGATCCTAAACCCATAATGCAGTACCATGATCTAGAAAGTGTTAAGCCAATTAACAAAGAATTTCAAAAATGAGGTTCTAGTTTTTTTACTCCTTTGATTAAATTGAATAAAACATCTTATCTCGAAGATTCGAAAAATGTTTTACCAATTGCTCCCTTTAATAATAATCTTTCAAAAAGCAATTTAATGTATCAATTAACTGTTTATTCATTTGCTGACGGTAATAACGATGGTATTGGTGATTTTATAGGACTTACTGAAAATTTAGATTACTTTGCAAAATTAGGCGTTGACACTCTTTATCTTTCGCCAGCGTTTCCATCAAGTAGTTATCATGGTTATGATGTGATTGATTACACCGATATTGCACCGGAATTAGGAGGGATGGATGCTTTTGATAACTTTTTAACGAAAGCTCACTCGCTTGGAATTAGAGTAATTATGGATGTGCCTTTCAACCATACTTCGTATGAACATCCTTGATTTCAAAAAGCATTAGCTGGTGATCTTAAATATCAAAACTATTATCATTTTTATGATGTTTACTCTGATCAGAGAGAAAACAACACAGAGCAACGAGATGATCCGTGATTAAGAGGACTTTATAATCATGTTAATTCATCTAGACCTCTTTTCCATAAAGCTTGAACTGCTAAATTTTGAGCTGGTATGCCTGACTTAAATTTAGATAATTTAGAAGTAAGAAAAGAAATTGACGCAATTCATAAGTTTTGAGCAACTAAAGGAGTTGATGGGTTTCGATATGATGCTTTTTATCATATTTATGACAATTACAATTCACATAAACAAGGTGAAAATCAAACCTTCCCGATTAAGACTCAAAAATTAATGAACGAATGAAGAATGAAAGCAAATCAAGGAATTTTAAAACGAAAAGAAGCTCAAATTAGTTCTTCGGACGATGAATTTTTAATGTTTGGTGAATGATGAGGTAACCCACTTAGTGGATTTAAATATTTTGATTATTTAGGACAAAAAGCTTTAGGTAGCGTAATTGATGGCGAGCATTATAAACAAAAGAATAATGTAAATCAATTCGGTCAAAAATATCAAGAAGTATTTATCTTGCCAAAAGATGAAGAAAATTTAATCAAATCATTGAACGAGAAACATTCGAACTGAATGCCGTTTTTGGATAACCATGATGTTGAAAGATGAATTAATGAAGTTAAATGAAATGTTATTCAAACACCTGTAACAAATCAAGCAAATGTTTTAACAAACAATGAAATTGATGCTATGAATTATGCACTTGTGAGCTTACTTTCAAGAGGTGGACTACCAATTTTATATGACGGAAATGAACTTTATATGCAAGGTGGACCACAACACGGGGAAGGGAATGGAGATTATAATATTCGTGAAGCTTTCAAATGAGATGATTCGAGCAAGCAAGTTTATTTCTTTGAAGCTAAAAGTGGAGACTTAATTGCTAAAAGAGCTAGCGAAGGAATGCCAAGTGTTGAAAAAATGATTAACGACGAAACTAGTGGTTTTAACTTAGTAAGCAAATTAGCCGTAATCCGGAAAAATTTCCCTGCTGTTCGTGAACAAAAAGTTTCTTACATTGTCGATCCTTTAGATTTATTTGAAAATCTAGATTCATTTCAGTCTCGAAAAATTACTGTCAGAAACAATTTAGACGGTAGTTATCTTGTTTATTTTTACGGTTATAAACAAACAGGTGGACTTGGAAATTTAGTTTTAAAACCCAATTATCAAATTGAAAAAATCTTACTAAATCACAATCTTTCTCTTTCGGGACAAAAAATTAGTAACAATTCTGATGGATTTTATGGTGTGTTTTTAATCAAAGGGAAATAAAACTATTTTTCTAACTAAAAAACTAAAAATGACTATAAAACTCTTATTTTTGAGAGATTTATAGTCATTTTTTTATCTTTTTGAATAAAAATAAATTAAAGTAGTACTTGACGGTGCAAGCTATACTATTTATGTACATAGACAAGAAAATAAAAAGGGTTAATGATAAGCTATTATTATAAATATAATTAGAGTAGGAGTTATGAAACAATATAAAGTTAAAAAAATACCACTAAAAACTAAACTACAATGAGCATTTTTTGGAAAATGACCGTTAGAAAGAAAAACTAAACCAAAAATATTAGAATATATGTTTTTGGTTTTTAACAATATTATTGCTTTTCTTGTACAGGCATTATTAATTTATCTTTTGAAGATCACTTGAAACCAAGAAAGCAATCAAGTTTTTTGAAATCAAATCATTTTGCTTTTACAACAAAACATTGCAATTAAAATTTTAATTTGTTTAGTGTTTGTCACTTATTTTGCCAATTTAATTTTAGTAATTCATGTTTATTATATTTTAAATAAAACAGAGTTTAATAAATGAATTTCTATTCTGGGTACTCTTTTTGCTTTATTTTATGTTTTTACACCAATTACAATTATTGTATTTTGTGTAGCGTACGCTAAAAATGAATTAGCTTTTGAATAATTTTAACTCCAAGGAGATAAATATGACAAAAAAATTATTATCAAGCCTTGTTCTTCTTTCAGGAAGCATTGTAGGTCTTTCACAACTTGCGGCTTCTTGTGGTTCAAACGCTTCAAATCCAGGGGATGGCAAGGATGCTTCAAAAAACGAAAAAGCAGAAACATTCTTTACAGCTTCAAGAGTTTATAAAAATGAAGATGGAACTATTAAATCATACTTAAACGAAAATATTGATGATGTCTTTGCAAACTCAAATACACCGCAAGATAAAATTCTTGTAATTAATGTTGATGGTGCACAACAAACTATGTATAAAAATGCTTTTGCACTTTTCAAAAAGACACCTGCTTTCAAAAAAGGATATAGAATTTCTAAAATTGAAAAGGGAGTTTTTGATATTATTGATACAGCTTCAAATGCTGGTGCACTTGATTTTAAACAATCACCTGATTTATTCTATGCTCCTTCAGATCGTGCAACTTCACTTGCTGAAAAAAATATGATTTCAGATATTAACCAATGAGATCCTTCACTTTTAAATTCATTAGTAACTACTTACCATATTTCAGATGCTCAAAAACAAGCTCTTTTAGATTATGGTAACTTTATTGGAACAACTCGAAAAGACGGTAAAACTGTTCTTGAAAAAAGATTTATCGCTTTAAGACACAATCAAGAAGGGATTGTTCTTGCCTCAAACTTAACAGAACAAGAAGCTAAAAAAGATTTATTAAAACCTGAAAACAATTCATTAGAAGAAATTGTAGCAAATGGTAAGGGATTATTCTACTACCAAAACTTTTGATTTGGAAATGGAATTTTAGGTGGACACTTTAAAAATATTGAAACACCTGAAAAAAATGTTGCTTACTATATGAATAAGAGTGTGTATCCAAATGTTGAAACAAATCAAGGTGCTTCAGGATGGGTTGAAACTGATGAAAATTATGCAGCTTTCAAACCTGGAATTGATATTGCGGCTCGAATGAGTTATCAAATTTGAAACGCAGTTTATAAAATGACTGATGAACAATATGCCCAATCACCATGAGGACAAAAAGGAATTAAAAGAGGTTCATTAGAAATTGCTTTACAGTCAGATGGTGGACAATTTAACAATCAAATTTATTCATTCTTCAAAGAAGGAAAACTTAACTATACAATTTTAGGAACATGAGAATTACAAAACGCCTTTAAAAATGGTGGAGTAAAATCAATTTTTGCAGTTCCAAATGTTAAAGATGGTGTTGAATATTTACAAGCACCAGGTTCATGAACTTATTCAATTAACATTAGAAATACATCAAGCAAATACTATCCTAACCAAGAAGAAAGAAAAGACGCTATTAAATCTTTACTTCTAGCAATTTATTCACCAGAAGCTTCAAACGCATACTTTAAAGCAGATACTAAAGTTCCTTTCTTAGAAAGTTTACAAGACGCTTTAAAAGCGGATGTTTCAAGTTCTTCTTTAACTCAAAATGTTGAAATTCAAAATTTTGCAGTTGAACTTGGATATGCTAATGCTAAGGCACTTAAAGATAAATATTTAGAATCTGTTCAAGCATATGATGCAGCTAGCAAAGCAACTTCTGGAAATGGTTGATTAATTTCGACAGATGCAAATCCATTAGCTGAACAAAATTATCTTCAAGCTAATGAGTTCTTAGCACCTTTACCTGATAAATCAGATTTAGTAATTGGTCAACTTAAAGAAGTACTTCAACCTGCTCTTGCTTTACAAAATTCGTTAGCAGCTATGTATAATGGTTCATTAAATAGCGAGGAAGCTACAAAATTATTAGGTTCACTTGGTTGTGTATTAAATCCTAATTTATTAGTCGCAGATCAAAGTGTTCTTGACAAATATGCAAGTTTAAGAGAAAATCAAACAGAATGACACCTTAGAAAATTAGAAAAGGAAATTTGAGGTGTAAATGGTAATTCTGCCGCTGACTTTTTAGCTCAATTAGTAGCAATTGCTGTTAAACTTTTTGATCCTGCAACAAAAGAAGCAGCTCAAGCTGAACTTCAAAGTTTAGTTGATCAAAAAGCAACCCAAGTAAACTAGGACAATAAAAATTAACATTCCTTCGAATGTTAATTTTTTATATTTTTAAAGGAGAAAAAATGGGTAAACATTTTACAGAAGAACAAGAAAAAGAAATTTATAATACATTTTTTCAATTAGGCAAAAAGTATGCAATTGAACTTATGTATAAATATGGTGCAAAAGCAAAAGATAAATATGTGAAAGCAAGATTACGAGGAATATTAAAACATTATAATTGTAATATGAATAAAAAACCAAGAAAGCCTGGAAGTGGTAGGTCAAGAAAAGTGAAAGAACAAGATATAAATTGAGACATTTTTACACGAGAAGATTTAATTGAAATTGCAAAAAGATATAGAGAAATTACAAGAGATAAATTTAAAACAGAGAAAGTTCAAGAGGCATCAAATATTAATATGGCTTCGTATAAACTTGCTATTTTGTTGTATCTTTGTAGACAAACAATATCCAAACATAAAAGAAATAATTTTGCTCCTAGAATTAAATCCAGAAAAATAAAGTACCAAGACTTGATTATTGATTCATTTAAACAAAATAGATCTAAATATGGTAGACAAAAATTAAAATATTTTATCTTAAAGCACTATAAAATAGACATAAACGAAAGAACTCTAGGAAGATATATGAATGCCTTAGGTTTATTTTGCAATATCAGAAAAAGAAAAAAATTAAAAGAAGTAAAGAACACATCTGTCATAAAAGAAAACATTGTGAATAGAGATTATAACGATGTATATAACAGAAATATATATGCTACTGATGTAACATATCTCCCAGCGACAAAAGATGCGATAAACAATAATGTTTATCTTTCAGTAGTGATTAAACATAAAACTAAAGAAATAATTAGTTTTTCTCTTTCCAAATTTAATGATTCAAAATTAATTTACAAAACATTTGAAAATGTTGATTTTGAAAAAAGTTTTATACTACATTCAGATCATTGCTCAACTTATACATCTGATGATTTTTCTCGTTTTATTCAAAATAAAGGTGGAATAATTTCACTTTCAAAAGTAGGAAATAGTTTAGATAATAGAGTTGTGGAATATTGATTTTCAAATTTAAAAACTGAATTAATTAGAGATTTAAATATCAAAGCTATGACTTTGAGTGAACTAGAAAAAGTGATATCTAATTATGTTCATTGATACAATAAATTTAGAATTCAATCATGTTTGAATTGAAAAACCCCATACGAATATAGTATGGAGCTATCCAATTTAATAAATTGTTAATTTTTTCTGTCCTAGTTTAAAGCACTTGCATTTGTTAAAGAAACAGCTCGTAATGCAGCAAGTGATGAAGTTATTCTTAAAGCATTTAAAGGACATATGCAATATTACCTTAACAATGCATATGTAAGGGCGTTTGCAAAACACTACTTACAAACAGGTAAATTTAAAAAAGCTAATGGTGAAGATTCAAATAAAACATTTGCCCAAGTTGCAGAGAAAATTAATGCTGCAGATAGCACAAGTGTTATTAGTAAAGTTTTTGATGTTTTAACATCAAGAAAAACAATCGCAAATGGTGGACTTGGAATCTTCAAAACACAAGCAACAAGACCTGGTGTTTCAAACCCACAATTTGGTAATGTTTGAGAAACATGAAACGGAAAAACATTTGGAGCAAATGAAGTCTTTAAATCAATTGCACAAAATGCAAATGTAAGAACAGAAGCTGACTTTATTGCTGCTCTTGAAAAAAGATTAAGTGACAATATGAGTAATAAATTAAAAGCATTAACAGGAGATCAAAAATACTTCATTGTTTGAAGTGAATAAACTTTTATGCCTTATTATCAAAAATATAAAACACACATTTCAAAAAATCAATTTTATATTTTGATTAGTTTACTCGCATTAATGACTTTACTTTTACTTATTTGAGTTCTAATTCCTTTCACAATTGGAGTTAGTGAACAATATTTAAAAGCAAACGGAATTAATCCAAACAATATTAAAGAGAATCAAGAAGTACAAAATTTAGAAAAGTTAACTCTACTTTCTTATATAGCTAATACTTTAGTGGTTCTCTTTTTTCTTGTTTATTTAATTTTTATTATTAAAAAATTAAAAGCAGGATACTTATTCTTTTTTAGTTGAATTGTTATTTTTATCACTTTTAGTTTCATACCTTTTTTTAAAGATGTTGCAATTTTAACTAGCATTCAACTAGGAGTAGGAATTTGTTTATCAATTATTAGTTGATTAATTGTGTTTGTTTTAATCTATATGACTATCATTTATTGAATGCAACGTAAAGCACATTATTATGAGTGATTTGTCATTCATAAAGGAAAAGCGAGGTAAGAATGGAAAAACTGAAATTATATAATTGATACGGGGAAGCTTTTGATGCAAAATTACCAGAAACTAGTAATAATCTCAAAGCTTATAAACATCAAGTTAATAATGTTTTTACCCGTTTATCTGATAACTTAAAAACCCGAAATAATATTGATAAAGATTTATTTTTACGAGCTAAAACCAAGATTCAAGATAATTTAAAAAGAGAACTTAATAGTCATCAAGTTGCTTATCAAAATAAAATAAAAGTTTATAAAGATTCAATCAAAAAATTATCTTTTGTTAATAAGATTGAATCTTTACTTGAATTTGAATTAAAGAAATTAAAAACTACAAAACGTAATAATAAGAAATATGTTAAAGATTTTATTTATTCACTTGAAAATTCTGGTGATAATTTAAACGATAAACTCGCTAATATTGAGAAATTGGAATCAACAATGAATGCTTCAGAAGCAAAAATGTTCCAAAAATATTGTTTATTTAATGCACTTTTAACATATCTTAGAAAATTTGATGATTTAGAATTTAATTTTAATAAGCTTAAAAAATATCTTGTGAGTGAAGAAATCTCTTTTTTAGAAAAACATCCTGATCCAGGTAAATTTTTACAAGAGTTTTATAGTAAATTAGAAGCTAAAAGACTTAAAATGCTTGCCGAAAAAGATCGATTAATCAAAAAATACCAACAAACAAAAAAATTACAACATGAGCTTTATCGAAAAGAACGTGCAAATATCATTTTATTAGCTAAACAAAAAATTGTGGAGCTTGAAAATGAATTTAATTTAAAAACAGAACAAAATAAATTACGTGCAATTGAATATAAAGATGAAGCTTTATCAAAAATTAAATTACATAAAGAAACAATCTTAAAAAACGAAAAACACAATCAAAAGATTGTTCAACAAATTAAACTAAAAGGTTTAAATAGACGAAAAGAACTTCGTCACCTTTTTGCTCAGTACAAACAAATTCAAATTTTAAAGTTTGAAATTCGCAATATTAAAGACTTTTTGAACTTTTTACAAAAAGAAGGTTTGAAATTCGAACTTCCAGATTTTGGCATGAATCATCTTTCATATAAAGAGCTTCAAGAAAAGAAAGATAATCTTTTAAAAATTGCAAAATCACTAAAATTTGAAGGTCAAAAATTAGTTCTTTATCAAATTGCGATGAAACACTTTTTCTCATGTTTGAATCTCCTTGGAGTGAGAAAAGAAGCCTTAGCACTTTGAAAATCTCAATATTTAGAACAAATTGCCAAGACCTATCAAAATTATAGTTATGAAGCAGATTTTAAATTTGAACAAGCTAAAGCAAATAAAGATTGATTTATTGACGCTTATAAAACTCGGCACAAGTTTTTAGTTGAAAAAATTCAAGCTCAAACAGAATTAGCAATTTTAAAACAAAATGGCGAAATTGATCAAGAAAAGAAATTTGCAAAAGCTGAATTTGATCGTATTTCGAAAGAATATCAAGCAAATTTAAATAGCTTGCAAGCAAAAATCAAAGCAAAAGAAATTTCAAAACAAGCCTTTGCTAATAAGAAAATTGAATATAAAATCAAGGCTAAAGAAGCCAAGTATACAGTTAAATTACAATCAAAAGTTTTACGTAATAAAAGCATTTTACGAACATTATTTATTCGTAAATCAAATGAGCAAAAAATTAATAAGAAAATCTACGAAAGTAAAATTAATGAAGCTCAAAAAACTATTCCAGTTGAAACTTTTAGAAACATAAAGTTTCTAGCAAGTTTTATGGGATTAGTTTTACCTGGTTTACCAGAATTAGTTCTTTTTAAACAATATGCTAAAGGAATTTTAATGGTTCTCTTTTCAATTTTAGTATGAAGTGCTTTTGTGCCATTTGCACTTGGAGCTTATTGAGGTAAAATGGATGGTATTTTTGGATTTAGTGATTTAGGATACCATAAATTTGTTACAGAACCTGGTTCATTCCCTGATGCACGGTACTATCTTTTTGGTGGTGTTGTGTCAGTTATTGTTTTAATTATTTCAATCATTTATTTGGTTGTATCGTCAATTGGTGCATATAGGGTTGCTAAAAGCCTTTATCAAGGCTCAAGACCAAGTAGATGAAGCCATACCAAAAGATGAATGCAAACTTCTGGATTCCCATGAATGATTTCAATTTTTGGTTGAGTGCTTATGGTCTTTATTGTTGTTTCTCCAGTTGTAACTTCAATTTTACTTTCATTTACTAATTTTGGTTTCAACCACCAAGCACCAACTCAATCAGTGAGTTGAGTTGGTTTACAACAATGAGGAAAATGATGAATTTTTAGAAATGCAAACTTATTAAGTTCAATTGGAAATGTTATGACTTGAACTTTAATTTGAACATTTGCTTCAACAGTTTTACCTATTTGTTTAGGAATCTTAATTGCTATTTTAACTAATAATTCAAGACTTAAAGGTAAGAAATTCTTTAGATTAATTTTTATTCTACCATGAGCAATTCCAGCCTTTGTAACTCTTGGATTTATCAAGAATATGTTTGCTTCTGGTGAAACAGGTTTAATTAACTTTATTTTAGGTAAACTTTTTGGAATGAATCCTCGCTCATGATTGCAAGAAATTGGAACAGCTAGAATTTTAGTAATTCTTGTTCAAACTTGAATTGGATACGCTTGAATTTTTATGCTAGTAACAGGTAATTTACAATCAATACCAAAAGATATTTATGAAGCTGGTTCTGTTGATGGAGCGAAAGGTAAACATCTTTTCTGATATCTTACTTTACCTTCACTTTTACTTGCAATTGCTCCGATGTTAATTGGACAATTTGTGGCTGCCTTTAATAATTTCACAACAATTTCTATTTTCACAGGTGGTGGACCTTCATATGCTTACTCAACAACATTTGGAGAAGCCTCAACTGATATCATTATTTCATGAGTTTATAAATTAACTAATGGAACTGTCAAAATTGACGGTAACCAAGCTTTCGGAGCTGCACTTGCTACTCTTGCTTCATTATTTAGCATTGGACTTGCGGCCAGAGGGTTTATTAAATCAATGTCAAGGAGGGATTAATGATGTTTAAGAACAATTTTTATCAACGCACTTTCGATAATGTCAAAATTTCACAAAAGCGTTTAGAACCTAAGCGTTTAAAATTTAATGAATCAGATTCAAAACCTCCGACACCACTTGAAATGATTTGATTATTTTTCAATTATTTTATTTTGATTGTATGATCTTTAATCATTCTTTTTCCGATTATTTCGTTAATTGTGTCTTCATTTAACACTTCAAACCCACGGTTTGTAACAGTAACACCATTTAAATTTGGATTTGACAATTTAAATTACTTATTTAATAGTCCGCAAAGTTTATTTACCACATGATACGGTAATACACTTTATATAGCGATTTTAACTTCTTTAATTTCAACTGTAACAGTTGCACTTAATGCTTATGCTTATTCAAGATTTAAATTTGCTGGTTCAAAATACTCATTAACTGTAATTATGCTTGTTCAAATGATACCTGCAACTTCTTCACTTATTGTTCTTTATATTCTTGTGACAATGGGTGGAGAAGCAGGAATTCCACCAGTGACTATGCTTGTGATTATTTATGCAGGTGGAGCAATTGCAGGAAACACTTTTATGGTCAAAAGTTATTTAGATACAGTTAGTGCAGAACTTGATGATTCAGCGAAAGTGGATGGATGTAATAACTGAGGACTCTTTTTCAAAATTTTAGTACCAGTAATTAGACCAGCTTTAGTTATGGTGGCTCTTTGATCATTTTTAATTCCATTTACTGATGTTATCTTGCCACAATTTGTTCTAGTTTCCGATGATACTAGAACACTAGCTGTTGGGCTACAAAAATTCTTAAATAATCAACAAGATGTTCAAGCTGGTGCTTATACCATGGGAACATTATTAGCTTCAATTCCAGCCTTTATTCTCTTTATGTATCTACAAAGATACATTGTTGGTGGACTTAGTGATGGAGCGGTGAAAGGATAAATATGTTTAAAAAGAATAAACACAAAGAGCTTGTTAATCAAGAAGATCAAGCGATTATTCAAGATTTTGAAACTTTGGATATTGAAAGCATGATTCAAGAAGTTGGAGAAATTAGCAATACTGCAAATGGTGCTCATATTCAACTTGTTAATGTTTCTAAAAAATATGAAGGAAATGAAAAGTACACTTTAAAAGATATTAATTTAGAAATTAAACCTGGAACTTTTTGTATTTTTCTCGGACCTTCTGGATGTGGTAAAACAACTTTATTGAGAATGATTGCCGGATTAAACTCTATTACTAAGGGAGATTTACTTTTTAACTCAAAAAGATATAACAACCTTCTACCAAATGAGAGAAATATTGCAATGGTCTTTCAATCTTATGCACTTTATCCACACATGAATGTTTATAACAATATTTCTTTTGGATTAAAAATTGCCAAAGAAAGAAAAGATATCATCGATCGTAGAGTTAAAGATGTTGCTAAGATTTTAAAAATTGACGAATATTTATATCGTAAACCTAAAGATCTTTCTGGTGGACAAAGACAAAGGGTCGCAATTGGTCGAGCTATCGCTCGTAAACCGCTTGTTTTCTTAATGGATGAACCACTTTCAAACCTTGATGCAAAATTAAGAGAAAGTATGCGTAGAGAAATTGTCAATATTCACCGTATGCTTAATACAACTAGTATTTATGTTACTCATGATCAACTTGAAGCGATGACCATGGGAAATCAAATTGTAGTCTTTAATGATGGACAAATCCAACAAAGTGGAACAGGGAGAGAACTTTATTTTAAACCCGCAAATATTTTTGTCGCTAAATTCATTGGTTCACCAACTATGAATACTTTTGATGCGAAGTTTTCAGATGGTAAAATCGTTTCAAATGATCAAGATATTCATTTACCATTAAGTGATTTAGAAGTTCAAGCTAAATTAAAAGAAAATCAAGATTTAGTAGTTGGTTTTAGAAGTGAAGATATTTTAATTCATACTGAGCCTGGTAAAAATCGAATTAAAGGAAAAATTGCTAACATTGAATTAATCGGGAAAGACCAATTAGTAGCGGTTAAAGTAAATAAAGAAATTGAATTTATTGTCAATGCATCAAATAATGTCGAATATGAACTTTATTCATATGTTTATTTAGAATTTGTTGAATCAAGAATTCATATCTTTGACAAAACTACAACAAATCGAGTGAACTAATGTTTTCAGATTTAAAATTAAAAATCAAGCAATTTAATGCTTCACAAAATTATTTAGCACGCAAAATTTTGTTAGTTAGTTTAGCTCTTGTTTTTACATTTCTCTTTGTCATCATGATTAGTGAATCTGTTTATTTTAAACAATATATTAAACTTGATGCTGCAATTTTAAAAGCGAAATTAAACAAAACAGAAATTGATTTAAATCAACTTTCACCAGCTTACGCTTTACAAAAAGTTTATTACACACTAGCTAGTTTAATTTTAGTTGCACTGACAATTGGTTTTATCTTTAATCTTGTAATTTTAATTTTCTTATTTACTAATAAGTATAATGGAGATAAATATTTTAGATTCTTATACTACTCTACCTCAATTAGTTTTATTTTACTTTTCTTCTTAATTTCACTTCAACCAGAAAAAACTTATATTACAGATCGAAGAGTTGAAGTTATGGATGGAATGTCGATTACTATTAATGAAAAGATTTTAGTCAATGAAATTAGTTATAAATGATTTTGAGTAGCTCTTGCTCTTGCTTTTCTTGGTTTAATTCTTAGCATTGTTGCAAAAACCAAATTAGGATATCTTAAAAACTCTATTTTCCTTGCAAGAAAAATAGATGATACAAATTCTTTAAAACAAAAAATTAGAGAGATAGAAGAAGGAAGAGTGGCAAGCAACTAAAAATCTTTTTGTTAATTCTAGATTAACATAGAAAAATTAGACACTAAACAAATTTTTGTTAAGTGTCTTTTTTGTTTTCATTTAGTTTAATTAAAATATTTATTTTTTTATTCAATCTTTTTTATAATTACTTTAAAGGAGAATATAAACATGATTAGAAAATATAAAAAAATTTTAATTTGAAGTTTAATTACAGTAACAACATCCGCTTCACTTGCTACTTTGACTTATTATATTTATGGAGATAAAAATCAAACATATGAAATTGAAGCTCCAAAATCAATTTCACATTTGAATAAATTAAAACTAAAAAAACAAGAATTTATTGATAAGAAAAATGAAATTTTAGAAAAACACTTGTTTAAAAGTGATGAAAAATTTATTTTTTATGATTGAAAAAAAATTAAGAACATAGAATTTAATTATTATTTAGTAAATCTTTATCGCAGAAGTAATTTTAAAAATTTGAGATTTAAAAATCAACTTTCAAATATTTTTAAATTAGATAAAATTAGTGATTTACCTCTTGTAATTTTTGATAATTATTTATATTCAATTGCTTTAGAACCTAATTTAGAAAATGAAGAATGAAAAGAAAAAATTAAAAATTATTTAAAGAAATTTTGAAATAAAAAATTAAATTATTTATATGACAAGAAATTAGATTCGTTTGGAATTACTGCTTTTGCAGATATTAATATTAAAATTTATTCAGCACTAAAAGAAATCGGTTTAAGTTCAATTCTTTCGGAATTAGATTTTTCGAATCAATTAATTTCTTTGAAAAAAGCACTGGAAGATAAAGTTAATGAAAATGAAAATTTATCTTTAAATAAAGATTATTTACTAAAAATATTAAAAATTAAACAAATTCTTAATGAAGATCTTACTAATGATGAAAAAACATTTTTAATAAATTTCAAAAATGATATTGAAAATGAAATTATTACTAGTTATGATTTTGATTTAGCAACAATGGAGTATATATGATCAGTTTATGAACTTTTAAATCATTATTCAGTGGAAAATAACATTTTTTCTTCAATTGAAAATAATTCATTTTTTCAAGAAGATAAAATTAAACAAGATAAATATATGTTTTTATTTTTGAATTCAACATTTTGAATCAATAAGTTTAATTTATGAGAAGAAAATAAAAAATTAACTTATTTACAACAAAATTTAGATTCAATTGACTTTTATTACAATCTAGATTCTTTTATTGCGTACTCTTATTCTTTATTTTTGCCTTTTGATCAGAATATTGCACTAAGTTTTATTAAGTATTTATTTTCCTCATTTAGAGAAACTCAACAAGCTTTAAGTTTCAAAAATTTACTAAATATTTATTTTGCTTTAAAAATTTTAAATGAAAATGATCTTAAAATTTCTAATGATATCATTGATAGAATTAATAATCTTTTATTAAATAATTTGAATATTTCAGAAAGTTATGAAACTTTAATAATTCTTGGTTGTTTATTTCAAATTAAACACTATGACATCAAGAAAAAAATAATAGTTCCTATCAAAAAGGTTGCAGAAACAAAACAACTTATTAATAATTTAAAACAAATTTCTAATATTGATTTAGCAATCATTTTTAAAGACCTTTCTTATTTCTTAGATTTGAAAATTAATTGAGAAAATATTTTAAAAAATGATGATTTTAGAAATTTATATTATTTTCTTTTTGATATAATACCAAATGAAAATAAAAAACAAGAATATAGTCAAGAAACTCTTTTTGATTTATATTCTTCAATATATAAAAAACAAGGAGTATAAAAAATGAAATTTAAAAAGAAATTATCAAGTTTATTAACAATATTTGCAATTGGTGGAGTGATAGCTGCACCTAGTGCTATTGTTGTTGGTACAAAATTCAAAAAAGAAGCAAATGCTTGATTTGGTAAAATCAAAAAATATCATGTAAAACAATCTGGTATTAAGCTTGTTCAGAATAAAGTTTATTCAGTTTCTTATGACGGTGAAGTTTGAACTAAAAGTTATTTTTGAAGTAGTGATCAAGTTTTTTGAAAAGGTCAAGCTTCTACTTTTAAAGGTAGTTCTAACCATCCATTAAAAATTATATTAAGTATAGATACTTGAGTTGAAGGTTCTGGAAAACCTTCTATATCATTTTCGGCAGGAGCAAGCTCTGGTAATGGGTTAGAAGCAAGTGTAGGAATTAGTTCTTCTCCTACAGAGAAAGGCAGAATTTTCCATTATCCATTCCAAAATACATCAAAAGGAGATGTTTACTATTCTTATTCAGGTCATATTTGAAGTGCTTATAAAGTAGACATGTCATCAAATGCAACATATAAAGAACGTGATAAATATGTTATTGTGGATTCTTTGGCTGATGAAAATTATAGTGATAGAAGATAAGAACATAATAGAAGGTTTTGATGTTACAAGTAAAAAATTTATCTAAAAAATATGGCAAAAAACAAGTTTTTAATAACTTGAACTTTGAAATCAAAGAGAAAACCATAACTTTCATTATTTCACCTTCAGGTCAAGGTAAATCTACTTTGCTTAATATTTTAGGTGGAGTCGATAAAGAGTTTGATGGTTTAGTAGAGTATCAACACAAAGACCAAACTTTAAGTCCTAACGAGATGCTCAAACAAAATTTTGTGGATTTTATCTTTCAAGACTTTAATCTTTTTGAAGATTTAAAGATCAAAGAAAATTTATCTTTTCCACTTAATTTTATTAATCATCAATTTGATAAAAATGGAATTGATCCAATTTTAAAGAAGTTAAATTTAGATAATTTGGATAAAAATGAAAAAGTCAAAAATTTATCAGGAGGAGAAAAGCAAAGAATCGCAATAGCTAGATCTTTAACACGTGATTCGCAAATCATTTTAGCTGATGAACCTACTGGTAATTTAGATGCACAAAATAGTCAAAATATTTTTGAAATATTATCTGATTTATCATTATCTAAAACTATAATTGTAGTTTCCCATGATCTTAAAGCTGCCGAGAAATACGGAGACTATATTTATGACTTGGCAAATAACAAGATGATTCAAAATAATCCTAGTTATTTGAAAAAGGATATTTGGCAACCAAACAAAAATTCTCGCAAGAAAATTTCGTTTGCAAAGTACAAACCTTTATGAACTTTTTCTTGAAAAGAAATTAAAAGAAAATGAATTTCATTTATTTTAATGATTTTCTTAATAGGATTTAGTTCAAGCTTATTATCAAATACTTTTAATTTACACAATAATTCAGCCGTGGTTTCTCAAAAATATTTTGAGCAAACAGACTCTGATTATATTGAAGTTTCTAATAAGGTTGGTGATAACCATTCTAGGCAACTTTTAAATCTTGAAAAAACAGAATTTATTAAAAATAAGTTTCAAAAAGAAGCTGCTACTCAATATTTTTCTTATAAAATTAATCAAAATATTTTTGGTTTTAGTGAGTCAGATTCTTCTTTTCTAATTCAATTTAAAGAAATTAATGATTCACCATTTTGAAAAAATAAATTAGCAAAAATGGATTTAATGGGTAGATTACCATTAACGATTAATGAAGTTTTAATTTCTAATGAAACAGCTGATAAATATGGTTTTAATTTAGAAAATAATAATCTTATTAGAACAGAAACAGTCGGCGATCTTAGAATCGTTGGAATTTTCAAAAAGTCTAATTTAAATATTTTATCTAGCAAATCTAATTCAAAGCATCAAAATGTTGAAGTTTTAACTAACAATCAAACCACTAAAAAAATATCATCTGACTTTGCTAAGAAAATTACATTATTTCAATTAACTTTGTTTAATTATGATTATGAAATTTCGCAAGGTGTTTCTATAAAAACTTTTTATAACATAAAAATTGATAATAATTTAGCAGATAATGAGTTTTCAATTGTAAACTTTAATTCTCAGTCTTTACATAAAGGTTCTAAATACAAATTAGAAATGCGTTTTGTACTTTCGCTAGATCTTAATCTAAAAAATATCGATGTTTCTAATGAAAGTAATTTAGAAGAAATTCGAGTTAACCAAAAAACATATGATAAATTATTAGATTCATATAATAAATTTATCAATGGTTATCCAAGTGGTTTTTTAATGTATTTTAATAATATTGAAAGTTTAGAAAAAACTTTATCTTCTTTAACAGAAATAACAAAAAAAGAATCACATTTAGATATTTATACTAATTTTGCTTCATTAAATTCAATTATTATAGGTAATAGTCGTGACACCACAAAATTAATACTTATTTTTGCTTTTGCTGTTTTATTAATTTCGTTAATTTCGATCTTTATTTTTTCTTATTTGATTATTCAATCAAAAACAAAAGAAATAGCTTTATTAAAACTTTTAGGTTTAAATTCATTAGAAAGTTTAATTTATCATTTATCAGCTTTCTTTATTGTAGCGGTGATTTCATTTGGAATTGCGTTTGCTTTAATGTATCCTATTTATTTAACTTTTACATTATTAATTAAAAATTTATATCTTTTAAGATTTGATTGAGCTTTAAGTTCTTTAAGTTTATTTATTTTTTGAATAAGTATTACAGGTGTTTCGTTCTTGGTCTTTTTCATTGTCTCAATCAAAAAATTTTATGCAAGCACAAACAAACTATTGAAAGAAAAATAAGAAGAAAATAATAATCTTTAGCTTTTTGACTTTTTTTATTTTATGTCTTTTTTTGATTTTCTTTTTCTTCTCAATAATCAAAATTAAAGGTCAGTCTATGGAACCGTTGCTTAAAAATGGTGCTATAAAACTAGCAATTAAAAAATCAAATTATAAAAAAGGTGATTTTATAATTTTTAAAGAAAATGATCTTTATTTAGTTAAAATGTTAGTAGCAAAAGAAGGAGATCATCTTATTATTTCTAATAATCATCTTTTTGTTAATAATATTGATCTTTCACATTTATTTCAAGGTGATTTTGGAGACGATTTAGAACTAATTATCCCTCAAAAACAAGCTTTTGTTTTAGGTGTAAATTTAAATTTTAGTTATGATTCTAGAAATTTCGGGTTAATCGAACTGAGCAGAATAGAAAGCTGTATTATTTTGTAATTTTCTCTTTTTATATAAAAATACGCAACAAAAAATTGCGTATTTTTTATTAGAGACTCATTCCCCAGTCTTCTGAGTTTTTTTTCGTAATTTTTTTAAGTTCTTTTTCTTTAAGTTCTTTTTCTTTGATTTCTATAAAGTCTTCTAAATTCTTTAAATGGAATTCTAAACTAAATTCTTTGATAGCTGATATTAAGTTTACGTCATTAAATTTTAAGTATTTAAGTTTTACATCATTTTTGAGCACTTTTATTTCTTGTATCAAAGAAGATTGTTTAATTTCTTTATCATAATCTATTATGTTTATATTTAATTCAATACATTCTAAGTTCTTAATCATAATTATTTACATTTTTTCTTTCTCATTCTTTCTTTTATTGGTTCTATAATGGGTTCTGTAATTGGGATTTTCTCTACTTCTCCTTTCTCATTCACTCCAATTAATTCTTCAATTAATTCTTCAGTTAATTCTTCTTTAGAAGATTCGTCAAAAATTTGAAAAAATTTTTTTCTTTCCATAATGTGAATATTTTTGCATTCCAAATAAGAATCATTGTCTAAATTTTTTGAATTTTTTATCTTAAAAAGTATTTCTGAAACGTATCCTTTTCTATTATTTTGACTTCTAAAAGTCAAAAAGAATATTCGTTCTTGGCATTCAAATATTACTAAAGGTCTAAGACCTTTTCCTTTTTGGCTTTCGAATTCTTTACCATTTATATCATAAAAAAATGATTCTACTTCTATTCCTTTTTTTGCACGACAAGTGTATAATTTAAATTCTTTATCTGACATATTTTTATTTTATTCTTTTTTATTAATGAAAATTAACTTTTTTGATTTTTTACAATCAAATTTTCATATTTTAGATAGATTCGCATTAAGATTGTAAAGTTTGTTTAAAAATCATAGTTTTTCATTTTTCTTACACAAGGTATTAAAAAAGATATAATAAATTTAAGAAAATTAAAAATTCAAATAATACAAAAAGCAAGAGGTATTTTATGCAATTAAGAAAAAATGTAAAAAAAAGAGTAAGTATCAATGAATTATGCAAAGAAGATAGAGAACTTTATCAAGATATTATGGAAGAAATACTAGCAATAAGAGGAATTACACCAGAAGATATTTTAGAAATGATCGAAGAAAGAAAAAGCAAATTAAATTTAAAATAGCGAGCATCAAAAGTAAATCAGGATAAAAAAATTAGACACATTCCAAAAAGAAAGTAAACTGGGACACGAAAAGTGGACAAAAAGTTTAATTTACTAAAACACCTCAACACTCTTGAGGTGTTTTTCAATTTAATACTGATTGAATTCTTTCGTTGTTGTATCAAAACACAAAATCATCAATCAGTGATTTTAATTCATTAAAAGTTATTTTTGTAATATCGATTAATTTTAAACATTCTGATTTTAAAATTGAAAAGAAATATTCTGCTTCTCTATTATCTAAAGAATTTCCTACTCTACCCATTGATACAACACCATTGTTTTTCTGAATTAAATCTACATAAGTTTTTGAAGAATATTGGAAACCATGATCAGAATGAGCTATTCATTTTTTATCCATTTTGATTTTAGACATATGTTCCATTACTAGTTCTAAATCATTTCTTTTTGAAAGATTATAATTAACAACAAATTTGCTTTTGTGATCAATCGCAACAGATAAAAATACAAAATTGTTTAAGCAATCTTTTGGTGCAGAAATATAAGTAACATCAGTGGCAATTATTTGGTTTGTCTCTCCGTGATAATCACGATTAACAAGATCTATAAATTTTACGTTTGTGTTCTTTTGTTCTCTATCTATTTTCTTTCTTCTGATTAAACAAAATAAGTTTAATCTTCTCATCGCTCTACCAATAGTCCTATAATTTAGATCTATTTGGAATTTTGTTCTAATATAACTTTCCAATCTTTTTCTACCAAACAAACCCTTATTTTTCTTAAATGACTTAATTATTAATTCATCATATTTAGTATTTACAGATTTTTTTCTTGTTTGCTGCTCTTTAGTTTTTAGATTGTGAATTGTTGACTTAGATTTATTAAAGCATAGGCCCAATTTTCTTGTAGAAAGTGAAGATTTCTTAATTTTAGAAATATCAACTTCAATATTATTTCTATCAAAAGAGTCTTTATAAATTTCTAAAATTTCAATCAATTGTTCCTTAGGCATTTTTTCTCATTCCTTTTTTACAATTTCAATAGGAGTAATTTTTTGCCTTTTTGGTCTACCTGACCCTTTACCTTTTTTAGATGATTTACCTGTTTGCGATTCTATATTTATCATTCCTAAATTATATCTGTTATACTTGAAGACAAAATATTTTTTAGCCTCATTGAATTTTCTATCAAAAAAACTAAAACCTCTGATTGAATAATATTTAAGTTCAAAATCATTTTTTGATATCAAATTATTTTTGTAATCTTCATAACTACCGAATAGTTCTAATCATTCATGTGCCTTTAATTGTCTCATAATACCTCCTAAATATATAAAAACACGAAATATGGTTGTGTCCATATTTCGTGTCCTAGTTTAAAGGAGTGTGTCTTTTTTATGCGTTTAAAACAATTTACAAAAGAACAAAAATTAAAATATATCCACATTTACCAAAAAGAAGGTTTTGAAATAGCGATTATAACTTTTGTTGAAGATTTTTGAGAAAGATATCAAATCATAAAACAAAGAAAAGAGGGTAAGCATGAAAATCCTTATAGAAGAGCGAAAGCTTTATTAAAGAGTTGGATAAAAATATATAATTCTAACATGAATAATTTAGAAAGTAAATCAGGTAAAAGTAAAAAACCTAACTCAGGAAGAAGAAAAAGAGTTAGCATCAATGAATTGTGTGAGGAAGATAGAGATCTTTATCAGGATATTATGGAAGAAATTTTGGAAGAAAGAGGAATAAAACAACAAGAAATTTTTGAAAAAATTAGAAAAAGAAAAGAAGAAAAAAGTAAACAATTTAGAAATATTTCAAAAATTTCATTAGTTTTGAAATTAAATCGAACTTCTTTTTATTACTCTTATTCTAAGAAAGAAAAAATTGACAAAAAGAAATATATTGATCATGAATTAATTAATTGAATTAATTTAGAAGCTAAAAATTCTAATTTTGTTATAGGAAGAGATAAACTTTATCAAAAATACTTATTAACGCACCAAAAAAGAATTTCTTCATATTTATTTAGACTAAATTATGAATTTAATCAATATAAATCAAGAGCATATCAAAAGAAAAAATCAAAGAAAAACAAAGAGGTAAAATTCTCTAGAATCTGAGCATCAGATTTAGTTCAAGGAAATTTTAAATCAAATTATTTTGGTGAAAAATTACATGCAGATATTAAATTTATTAAAACAAAAGAAGGAATGAGATTTCTTCATGTTATCACCGAAACTTTTAGTAACACTGTTTTAAATTGAACTTTATCGGATATAAGAGATTCTGCATCTACTATAAAGCTTGTTCAAGATACTCTTGATAAACATCAAATCAAACCTACTATTTTTCATTCAGATCACGGAATTGAATATGCAAATTTTGCCTTTTCTAAATTTTTAAAAAATGTAAATACTAAACAATCAATGTCTCCAAAAGGTAATTCATTAGCAAATAGACCTTCCGAATTTATTTTTGCATTAATTCAAAGAGAATTATTAGATTTTTATGAAACTGATAAAATGTTAGATAGCGAAGTGAATTCGATCATATCTAAATATTTTTCTTGATATAACTTCGAAAGACCTCAATCAAATTTAAATTGAAAAACGCCGCATGGTTTTTTAACACATGCGACGTTAAGTGTCTAATTTATTTATCCTAATATATATTTTCATTTTATGTTTTTTTTTTTTTTTGAAGGGAAAAACATGACTAGTCAAATCAAAAAATTTTTAAAAATAAATAAAAAATTTTTGGACTTTTTTAAAAAATAATGTATCATATTATCAGTGGTTATAGCAAAGGGGATCACCTGAATCCATTCCGAACTCAGTAGTTAAGCCCTTTAGTGCCGACGATAGCCGAAAGGTGAAAATAGGGAGCTGCTATTTTTTTTATTCTTTTTTTGAAAATAATAATGCACTAAATTAAAAAGTGCATTTTTTTATCTTTTTTTATTGAAAAATTAACTTTTTACTTTATAATTAAATTACAAGGAGATAAAATGTTAAAAGATGTAACTAAAAAAGAATTATTAGAAAATTTAGGTAAAGGTCTTCAATTGGTTGTGTTTTACGCAGATTGATGCGGGCCATGTAGAATGTTCAAGGGTTCATTAGAAGAACTTAGCGAAAAAGATGGTGTTTCAATTTTTAGAGTAAATATTGATAATGAAAGAGAACTTGCAATTGAACATAATGTTAGTTCAATTCCTTATATGGTTGTTTATTTTGATGGAAAACCTGTTAAAACATCACTTGGTTATAAACCTTATGAAGCTTTAAAAGAAGAATTAGCAGCTTATTTATAAGAAACAAAAAATAAAAATCCACAAATTATAAACTAGGACAATAAAAATTAACATTCCTTCGAATGTTAATTTTTTATATTTTTAAAGGAGAAAAAATGGGTAAACATTTTACAGAAGAACAAGAAAAAGAAATTTATAATACATTTTTTCAATTAGGCAAAAAGTATGCAATTGAACTTATGTATAAATATGGTGCAAAAGCAAAAGATAAATATGTGAAAGCAAGATTACGAGGAATATTAAAACATTATAATTGTAATATGAATAAAAAACCAAGAAAGCCTGGAAGTGGTAGGTCAAGAAAAGTGAAAGAACAAGATATAAATTGAGACATTTTTACACGAGAAGATTTAATTGAAATTGCAAAAAGATATAGAGAAATTACAAGAGATAAATTTAAAACAGAGAAAGTTCAAGAGGCATCAAATATTAATATGGCTTCGTATAAACTTGCTATTTTGTTGTATCTTTGTAGACAAACAATATCCAAACATAAAAGAAATAATTTTGCTCCTAGAATTAAATCCAGAAAAATAAAGTACCAAGACTTGATTATTGATTCATTTAAACAAAATAGATCTAAATATGGTAGACAAAAATTAAAATATTTTATCTTAAAGCACTATAAAATAGACATAAACGAAAGAACTCTAGGAAGATATATGAATGCCTTAGGTTTATTTTGCAATATCAGAAAAAGAAAAAAATTAAAAGAAGTAAAGAACACATCTGTCATAAAAGAAAACATTGTGAATAGAGATTATAACGATGTATATAACAGAAATATATATGCTACTGATGTAACATATCTCCCAGCGACAAAAGATGCGATAAACAATAATGTTTATCTTTCAGTAGTGATTAAACATAAAACTAAAGAAATAATTAGTTTTTCTCTTTCCAAATTTAATGATTCAAAATTAATTTACAAAACATTTGAAAATGTTGATTTTGAAAAAAGTTTTATACTACATTCAGATCATTGCTCAACTTATACATCTGATGATTTTTCTCGTTTTATTCAAAATAAAGGTGGAATAATTTCACTTTCAAAAGTAGGAAATAGTTTAGATAATAGAGTTGTGGAATATTGATTTTCAAATTTAAAAACTGAATTAATTAGAGATTTAAATATCAAAGCTATGACTTTGAGTGAACTAGAAAAAGTGATATCTAATTATGTTCATTGATACAATAAATTTAGAATTCAATCATGTTTGAATTGAAAAACCCCATACGAATATAGTATGGAGCTATCCAATTTAATAAATTGTTAATTTTTTCTGTCCTAGTTTACTTTATGATGTGTTTTTTGTTCGTTTTTAGTTTTATTTTTAAATTTTCATTATTTATTAAATGGAGTTAACTATGAAAAATAATCTTTATACAAATCAAATTTTTAAAATTCACCAAATTAAACAAGAGCTAAGTGAAGATATGCTCAAAAATAATTTAATTCACTCAAATTTATGTCTTCCAATTTTTTCAATTAATCAAGATATCTTTTTTGTTGAATTGGATCCTGATTTACAAAGAAATATTGAAAATAAAGCAGGAATTTGAATTTTTAACAAGAAAACTCAAAGTAAGTTTTATATTAATTTTAAAAATCTCTTTAAAATTAATCAAGAAATCTTTATATCTAATAGTAAAAAATTAGGAAATGAAAGCGAAAACACTTTATCTAATCCTAAAATTCAACTTGAAATTCTCGAAAAAATCAAACAAGAAATAATTGATAAAAACTCATTCATGAAAATTATTCAAATTGATTCAAATTTGCCGCTTTAGCTCAAAATAAGAAAACTAAGAAACTACATCTTAGTTTTTTAAATCTTTTTTATATCATAAAAAATTAACTATTACATATAATTAATATATGAAAATTTTTATTAAGAAATCAGATTACCTTAAAAAATACTTTGTAACTCAAACCTGACAAAGATTTTTTCTTGCTTTGTTTTTTTTACTACTTTTTGTTTTATTTCTTGGTTTAACAATTTGAATTTTTAACCAAACAAATTTTAAAACATTAAGTAATGAAATCAGTAGTTTGCAAGAACTTAAAAAAACAAGCACTAACTCTAAAGAAATCTTGAAATTAACTAAGCTCATTACAGAAAAAAATTCAGAATGGCAAACTTCCTTGATTTTAAGCATTATTTTTATTTTAAGTGCAACAATTTCACTATCTTTATTACTATGAACAAGAATTTATGATTTTCTTTATTTTAAAAATAACTTAAACGATCAAAAACTGATTAATGATGGATTTAATTCAAAAATAATTATCTTTTTTACTTTTAGCTCAGTTTTTGCATTAATTTATAAAATTAAATTAATGATTCCCAACTTATCTGTTAGCTTAGAAGATAAGATTAGCGAGGAAAAACTCTACAATTGAAATCATCATTTTCAATTAAATAAAAATTCTAAACTTAATGAGTTTTATAAAAAACACATTAAAATCACAATTAACGATATTGCTTTAAGTGGAATTTTACTTGCTCTTTTTGTCATTTTGACGCTTTTAACTAAATATACTTTCTTACGTTTTTTAAGTATTAATTTTGAATATGTTTTCGCAATTGTTTATGCATTTTTATTTCGTTATATTAAAGGAATTGTTTTAGCATTTATTTCTGATGCTTTATCACTAATTATTTCAGGTAAAATTGCATTTTGATATTGAGGATATGCAATAGTTCCTTTAATTATTGTTTTAATTTCTGCATTTGCTTTTGATTTTTACAAAAGAAATAAAATAATGACAGTTGTTTGATCAAACTTATTGATGATTTTAGCTTTTGCAACTTTAATTTTTATTTTTTACTACCGCTTATCTACCTTACAAGGAGATGCGACAGAATTTAAAATTTCAAAAATATTTGAAATTAAAAAATTACCTGTTGTAGTTGGAATCGCTTTAGTATTCATTTACTGATTAATCGCTCTATCACTTGTCATTCTTAGTGCCTACTATATTGCGAAAGTTAAAAGTAAAAATGCTAATAAGCTAAAATTAGATAAAATTGCTAATTTCATTTTCATTTTTGCTTTAATTTTTGTTGTTATTGTAATCAGTCGTTGATTATGAGGGCCATATGTTTGAATCAAATATTCACTATACATTGGTAAATTACGCTCAAAAAGCTACTTAACAGATTTAGATTGATATTTTGGTTTAATGATTCCGATTGTTTTAAAATCTTTCATTGCAATTCCAGTTTATGTAACTTTACTAGTTGCACTTCTTCCTGCAATGCAGTTCTTAAAACGAAGATATTTTGACCAAAATCTTTTTGCAAAATACTAAAAATATTCACAATGATTTTTTAAAAATTATTATAATAAGAAATAACATTATAAGTATCAATTAAATTAATAAATGAAACAATATGGAGAATAATTAAATGAAAAAAACTATTTTAATCGTAATCGACGGTTTAGGTCTTAGAAAAGAAACACAAGGAAATGGATTTGCATTAGCAAATACTCCTACTTTTGATAAATTATTCAAAGAATACCCAAATAGCTTAATCCAAGCTTCTGGTGAATTTGTAGGTTTACCACAAGGACAAATGGGAAACTCAGAAGTTGGTCACTTAAATATTGGTGCTGGTACAATTGTGTATACAGGTTTATCATTAATCAAAAAAGCTTTAAATGATGGTACATTTAGATCAAACAAATCTTTTATGGAGGCTTTTAATGATGTAAAAGAAAATGGAAGCACACTTCACTTAATGGGTCTTTTATCACCAGGGGGTGTTCACTCACTTGAAGCTCACCTTTTCGAATTAATCGAAGCCGCTCACGAGCAAGGAGTTAAAAACGTTTTTGTTCACGTTTTTGGTGACGGAAGAGATGTTGCTCCTGCTTCTATTAAACCATCAATTCAAAAATTAGAAGAACTTTGTGCAAAATATGGTTATAACATTGCTTCAATTGCTGGAAGATTTTACGCAATGGACCGTGATAAAATGTTTGATAGAGTTGAAAAAGCTTACGAAGCAATTTTAGGACATTCAGATGTTAAATTCAATTCAGCAAGTGAATATGTTGATTTTGAATACTCACAAAACATTACAGATGAATTCTTTGTACCTGCAATTAATGCTAATTTAGATGCAAATCAATTTGTTAAAAATAACGATAGCATTATCTTCTTTAACTTCAGACCAGATCGTACAAGACAACTTACACACTTATTTATTGGATCACCACTTTATACAGAAAAAGCAAATCATCCTGTTGCAATCAATAAATTCGTATCAATGATGAAATACGAAGGAATCGATACAATTGTTGCATTTGATGAAATGGAAGTTTCAATGCCGATCGGTAGAGTTTTAGAATTAGCTGGTAAAAGTCAATTAAGAGTTGCTGAAACACAAAAATATGCTCACGTAACTTACTTTATGGACGGTGGAAACGACATTGAGTTTAAAAACTCAAAAAGAATTATGGTTGATTCATTAAAAGTAGAATCATACGCAGATGCACCACATATGTCAGCAGAAGGAATTACAGACGCTCTTTTAGCTAACGCATTAAATTATGATGTGACAATTATGAACTTTGCAAACCCTGACATGGTTGGTCACACAGGAAACTTAAAATCAACAATTGAGGCTGTAACATTTTTAGATACACAAATTAAAAGAATTGTTGATTGAGCAGAACAAAATGATGTTACTGTATTTATTACAGCTGATCATGGAAATGCAGAAATTACAGAAGATGAAAACGGAAAACCTGCTACAAAACATACAAGTAGTCCAGTTATGCTAATTACAACAGATAAAAGTCTTAAATTAAAAGATGGAAAATTAGCAAATATTGCTCCAACAATCTTAGATTACATTGGTTTAGAAAAACCAGTTCAAATGGATGAAGAGTCACTTCTCATTAAAAACTAGCAATGCTAGTTTTTTTAATTTATAATTAAGTTAAAGGAATTAAAATATGGAATGAGCGTCACAAAAAGAACAAATTAATTGACCAAAAAAGAAAATGGAGATTTTATCAAACCTTCTTCCAAAGAAGAAAAAAGACTTTGAAAAGAAAAATTTGGAACAAGAAAATATTATAAAAATATATCAATAATCGCTATTAATAGGACAAGATTTTATTTTTACATTTATATTGCTATCCAATTCTTACTAGGTTTAGTTCTTGGAACATCAATTTTTATGACTGATTTGTACCATTTTAAAATTACCATATTCATTAGAGCACTTTTATTTTGCTTAGCAATATTTATCTATTGGTTAGCTCAAAGATGAAAAGCTTATTCTATAAAACAAAAATTTTTAAAAGTAGACTGGGTAAAGTGATCTTGCAGTTGATATGATTTGCAATTCGAAATAGAAAAAACAGATATTAAAAAATGGGTTTTCTCAAAAGAAGAAATAATCGAAAAAATAGAAAAAGAGTGAAATGAATGGGTCCGTGATTTTTTTGTCATTCATAGATTCTTTTGGATATTATCTTTTTTATTATCAGTTGTTCTCTTTGCTGCTCCTAATTATTTTTTACTTTCATATGGTGACACATTTTATTCTGCAAAAGTATCAGGAAAAATTACTTTGATTTGGCTTATAGCTCCTGTTTTAATACCCTTTTTATCTTTACCTTTCATTATTGTTTTTGGTATTTTTAGAGTCAAACTAAACACATTAGCATCCACAAAAGATATCGAGGAATGAAAAGATTATTTAAGCAAAAAATTCGATAAAAATCTTGTAGAAAATTTATTTTCATTAAAAAAAGAAAAAGATCAACTTGAAGAATCGGATCTTGAAAGATATAAAATGTATTTCTTATGTTATCCAAGTGATGAAAATTTCCTAAAACTCCAATTTATGTTAGAACAAGAAGAAATCAAAAATGATCAAATAATTTCTCAAATCCAAAAGAAATAAGAAAGATTTTATATTAAATATTAATAAACAATAAAACTAGCAATAAACTGGGACACGAAAAGTGGACAAAAAGTTTAATTTACTAAAACACCTCAACACTCTTGAGGTGTTTTTCAATTTAATACTGATTGAATTCTTTCGTTGTTGTATCAAAACACAAAATCATCAATCAGTGATTTTAATTCATTAAAATTTATTTTTGTAATATCGATTAATTTTAAACATTCTGATTTTAAAATTGAAAAGAAATATTCTGCTTCTCTATTATCTAAAGAATTTCCTACTCTACCCATTGATACAACACCATTGTTTTTCTGAATTAAATCTACATAAGTTTTTGAAGAATATTGGAAACCATGATCAGAATGAGCTATTCATTTTTTATCCATTTTGATTTTAGACATATGTTCCATTACTAGTTCTAAATCATTTCTTTTTGAAAGATTATAATTAACAACAAATTTGCTTTTGTGATCAATCGCAACAGATAAAAATACAAAATTGTTTAAGCAATCTTTTGGTGCAGAAATATAAGTAACATCAGTGGCAATTATTTGGTTTGTCTCTCCGTGATAATCACGATTAACAAGATCTATAAATTTTACGTTTGTGTTCTTTTGTTCTCTATCTATTTTCTTTCTTCTGATTAAACAAAATAAGTTTAATCTTCTCATCGCTCTACCAATAGTCCTATAATTTAGATCTATTTGGAATTTTGTTCTAATATAACTTTCCAATCTTTTTCTACCAAACAAACCCTTATTTTTCTTAAATGACTTAATTATTAATTCATCATATTTAGTATTTACAGATTTTTTTCTTGTTTGCTGCTCTTTAGTTTTTAGATTGTGAATTGTTGACTTAGATTTATTAAAGCATAGGCCCAATTTTCTTGTAGAAAGTGAAGATTTCTTAATTTTAGAAATATCAACTTCAATATTATTTCTATCAAAAGAGTCTTTATAAATTTCTAAAATTTCAATCAATTGTTCCTTAGGCATTTTTTCTCATTCCTTTTTTACAATTTCAATAGGAGTAATTTTTTGCCTTTTTGGTCTGCCTGACCCTTTACCTTTTTTAGATGATTTACCTGTTTGCGATTCTATATTTATCATTCCTAAATTATATCTGTTATACTTAAAGACAAAATATTTTTTAGCCTCATTGAATTTTCTATCAAAAAAACTAAAACCTCTGATTGAATAATATTTAAGTTCAAAATCATTTTTTGATATCAAATTATTTTTGTAATCTTCATAACTACCGAATAGTTCTAATCATTCATGTGCCTTTAATTGTCTCATAATACCTCCTAAATATATAAAAACACGAAATATGGTTGTGTCCATATTTCGTGTCCTAGTTTACAATGCTAGTTTTTTAATTTATAATTTTAAAAAAAGGAAATAAACATGGACTGAACTTGAGAAATCGAAGAAGAAAAATGACCTAAAAATCAAGAAGGTGAATTTATTAAACCTTCTTCCAAAGAAGAAAAAAGACTTTGAAAAGAAAAATTTGGAACAAAAAAATATTACAAATATATTTCTACAATAGCAATAAAAAATGCAAAATTTTACTTAAATATTTATGTAATTAATCAGATTTTTATTGGAATTTTGCTAGGATCTGCATTTTTTATGGGTGACTTCTTTAATTTTAAAATAACTATTTTTATAAGATTGGCTTTCGTAATAACTTCCGTTATTCTTTTTTTTATTTAGTGAGTATTGAAGAAAAATATCTTTAAATTCAAAATTTTTAAAAATCGAAAGAATAAAGTTTTCCGGAAATGGATATGCATTAGAATTTGATTTTGAAATTCCTAAAAATTTCGAAAATATCATTAATCAAAAACAAGAAATTATCACAAAATTAGAAAAAGAATGAGAAGAAGGTATAAGGACAGTTTTTAAGTTTTTTCGTTTTTGATGAATTTGCAGCTTTTTCTTTATTTCAATGCCTTGGTCGATTATATATTATTTTTTAATATCATTAGGAGATACATTTTTTAGTTTAAAAATAATCGGCAAAGTTAATTTAATTTGACTTATTTGGGCTGTTCTTTGTGTATTTATAGTATATACATTGTAGGTCTATTTTTTAGTTCTCTTTGAGCAGCTTTTATTTCATTTGAATCTGAAGATTCAGTTCAAAAGTGAAATAAAAAGAATCCAAACGATCAAATAACATTAAGAGTTTCAAAAGAAGAAGAAGAAGAAAACACATTTTTTTACAATATACAAAGATATAAAATGTATTTCTTATGTTATCCTAGCAATCAAAACCTTATAAAATTGCATTTTCTTCTTGAAAAATTAGAGGAAAAAAATAAAAACCCCAATTTTCAAACTAATGATAAAAAAACTGGAAATTAATTATTTTTAAAATCTTTTTTATTAAGATTTGAAAAATAAAAACGATTAATTAACTATAATTATTACGAAATAGAAAAATAATAAATTTTAGATTTAACAATAGTAGCTTAATCTAATTTGTTTTTAAAAAGACAATGATTAAGAAAGGATAAACATGAAATTTCAAATAAATGAAATAAATTGACCAAAAAATGAACAAGGTGAATTAATAAAACCACAAACAAAAGAAGAGAAAAAAAGATGAAAACAAGAATTTAATATGTCTAGCTTATTATCATTTTCACCAAGTGTTTCAATTGTTTTTTATCAAAGATTTTTAAAATACACAAATTTGCTGAAATTAATTTTGATACTAAGTGGTGCTTTAATAGCTTTAGGTTTATCATTAAATAATTTTATTAATGCAAAAGAAATGATATGAATCAGAATAGCTTTTGTTGTTCTTGGTCTTATTTTTTTAAGTATTTTTGGACTTTTCTTTTATAAATTAATTAAAAAAGAATTTTTTAAAGTTAAAAATTTAAAAGATTTATTTAAAGATATGCAATCAGGTATCAAGAGCAAAGAAACTGATCAACCTGAATTTATAGAATTTTCAAATTTAGAATTAAACAACAAAATGGAAATACAAGCTCAAAAAAATATTAATAAAATGTTAATTATTAGTAATTTATTTGTCTTTTTTGGAACATTTTTATTTACCATCGGTATTTGTATAGGTTTTGTGTCAAAATTTGCAGAAACACCTTACCTTTGATTTGGGATTGATTTGCACGAATTTAATTACCTTTTCATCCCTTTTATACTATTTGCTTTTTCTTTGGGTTCAATAATTTTACAATTGGGTTATGACCTAACATTAAAAAGAAGAGACTACCTAGTAAAAAGCACTGAATTGACAGTATCATTTTTAATATCACCACTCAAAAAAGAATTAATAGATACAACTTGAATGCTTTGATATCTTTCAAATGATGATCCAAAAAATATTACAAATCTTTATAATCATCTAAATTCTAAAAAATTAATTAATTACCTTCAAAAATAGTTAACAAATAAAAGCTGAGCTAAGCTCAGCTTTTATTTTATATTCATCTTTTTAGCTCTTTTTTGATAATATTTTTTGATGAACTCTTGATCTTGATACTTATTTATTTGTTTTTTTAAGGATTCTAATATTTGTTCTTTTTGAATTTCGCTATATTTAAAAGAATTTCATTTAGCATTATTTTCTTTACAAATTTGAATTAATTGTTCAAAAGATATTACTATTTCTTTATTTTTGTAATTTGTTAGTTGATTTTGCTTAGTCGTAACAATTCGGATATTCGTTTCATAAAGAGTTCTTAAAACATCATCACTAATATTAGGATCTAAAGTAACCAAAAACATAGTATTAGCTCCTGTTCTTTGCATTTCTTCAGGAACTTCTTGTCATCTTTCTCTTAATGTTGTTTTAGCACTGATTAAAACTGCATTCCATTTATTTATTTGATACTCCACAACACTCGGCGAAACTATATCAACCATTTTTCCTAGTCCTTTTTGAATAAATTCACTCTTACCAACATTACCTTGCGTGTCTAAATATACACCTGCTCCAATTAATATTAGTTCTATAATTGCTTCAAATTCTTTTCCTGCCCTACTTCTTCTACTTTGGGTATTAGATAAAGTTAAAGCATAAATATGTTCAGGGAAATTTTCGATAAATCACACAATAGATTCCAAATTTGATAAATTTTTAATTGTTTGAAGATCGATTAACATTTTTAACATTTTTGTTGTAAATTCTTTTTCTTTTGGGTAAAAATGTTCTCATGAAGATTTTCTCAAATTTTCAACAATTTGACTAGCATTATTTTCAAAGAAAGCAGAATCCTTTTCATGATATTTTAATTTTTGAAAAAGTTCATAAATTAAAATTGTAGGTTGTTTAAAAAAATCTTTACGAAGATCTTTAATTAATTTTTGGTATTTTTCAATAGAAATAGTTTTCATCAAATTAGTTTCCTTAATAATAGTATAATAGTGTTAAACATAGGACTAAAAGTCCTCTTATTAACTCAAAAATAAAAAATAGGAGAATTTCTATATGTCGATTATAGCAGATAATGAAAATAACCTTTTAGAAATCAGAACTCTAATTAAGAAGAAAAGAGAAAGATTACAAATGACGCAAAAAGAAATGTCCGATGCTTTGGGAATGAGCAAATTTGGGGAAAGAACAATTAGGAGATGAGAAAACGGAGAGTCATCACCTTCAAAATTAGAATTGAAGCAAATTTTAGATTTTCCTGAAAAAACACCATTTCCAAATTGTGCTCATAGAAAATATAAAGTTATCGACCTTTTTGCGGGAATCGGGGGGACAAGACTTGGTTTTCATTTAACTGGTAAATCTAACTTTGTTTTTTCAAGCGAAATCGATAAATTCGCAATCAAAACTTATCGTGCAAATTTTGGAGAAGTCCCTTTTGGTGATATTTCAAAAATTCATGAAAAAGAAATTCCTAATCATGACATTTTAGTTGCAGGTTTCCCATGCCAAGCATTTAGTCAAGCTGGTAAAAAATTAGGTTTTGAAGATACACGTGGAACTCTATTTTTTGAAATAGCTAGAATTTTAAAATTCAAGCAACCAAAAGCTTTTTTGTTAGAAAATGTTAAGAATTTAAGGAATCACGATAAAGGTAAAACTTTCAAAGTTATTGAAAAAACTCTAAAAGAATTAAATTATGAAGTTTATTCTACAGTTTTGAAAGCAAGAGATTTTGGAGTACCTCAAAATCGTGAAAGAATTTATATCGTTGGTTTTCATAAAGAACTTGTAAAAGAATATCACTCTTTTTTATTTCCTAAACCTCTAAACAAAAAAGTGACTTTAGGACATATTTTAGAAAAAAATGTTAATCCAAAATATACAATTTCAGACAAATTATGAATGGGTCATCAACAAAGAAAATCTAAACACAAAAACAAAGGAAACGGATTTGGTTATACTCTTTTTAATCAAAACAGTCCATATACCAATACAATTTCAGCACGTTATTATAAAGATGGGAGTGAAATTTTAATTGAACAAGAAAAATTAAATCCACGAAAAATCACTCCTCGTGAAGCTGCTAGATTACAAGGATTTCCAGAAGAATATATAATTCCTGTTAGTGATACCCAAAGTTATAAACAATTTGGAAATTCTGTTGCTGTGCCAGTTATTCATGAAATTGCTAAGCAAATTTTTAAAGTCTTAGAAAAATAATTGAATAAATGTTATTCAATATAAAAACAAGAAAAATTAGTATAATTTAAAAAATATAATCTAAAGCTAGTAATAAACCAAAAATTTAAGGAGTACAAAATGATTAATGTTAATGAATTTAAACCTGGAATTACATTCCAAGATGAAGGTGATATTTTTGTTGTTCTTGAAGCACAACACTCAAAACAAGGGCGTGGACAAGCTAATGTTAAAGCCAAAGTAAAAAACCTTAGAACAGGTTCTACAACTATCAAGTCATATACAGGTGGAGACAAAGTTAAACCTGCTCACATCGAAAAAAGAAAAATGAACTACTTATACAACGATGGTGAAAACATTGTTTTAATGGATAACGAAACATACGAACAAGTTGAAATTGCTGTAACTTCTGTTGAATGAGAATTAAACTTTTTAAAAGAAGGTAGAGAAGTGCAAATTCGTTCATTTGAAGGAGAAGTCTTAGATGTTGAGTTGCCTGGTAATGTTGAACTTCTTGTAACAGTCGCACCTGATGCAGTTAAAGGAAATACAGCAAACAACCCACAAAAGAAAGTTCAAGTTGAAACAGGTTATGAACTTGAAACACCAATGTTCATTAAAGAAGGTGATGTCATTTTAGTTTCAACCGAAACTGGTAAATACGCTGGAAAATCAAATAAATAATGAGTTGAATCAATGTAAATTATAATTCTGATCAAACTTATATTGTTCAAGAAAACGCTATTCAAGATACAATAAACAATGTTCTGAAAATTATCAAAAAAATCAAATTAATAAATAAACCTCAAATTAAAATAAACGAGAATCACACTAATTTAGAAGTTTGCTTAGATATCAAATTACCTAAAAAAGATCAAGACAATCCTTTTGAACTTTTAAAACAATTAACTAACCAACTTGAATCAGCAATTAAAAACTTAATTGATGCTAAACCTAATAATATTCAACTCAATATTCTTGATTTTTATTAAATTATGAAACGTAAAGAAATCCAAATTGATCCAAGTGTTTTTCGTCAAATCTTTTTAAAGGAAGTAAAAAAAGATTTAGCAAAATTACGTAAAAATAAATTATTCTTAATGAAAAAAGCTACTAAGCAAGAATTTATTCGTCATTTTGAATTACTTATTCATGAATTAGAAACAGCCAAGATTGCAAATAAAGACTTGGAGGCAAATCGCAAACAATATACCAAAGTAAGAAACGATATTTGAATACGTTCTTTTTTACCATATGGGATTTGTCTTTTAGGATTATTATTAATTGCAGCAATCATTTTAGTTATTAAAATTAATTAATCAGGAGATAATATGCATAAGCTATTTGAAAAGGTCATTGAAAAATTTAAACAATTCAATAAAAAAGATTGAATAACCTTTTCAATTGGCTTTTTTTTATTGATTACTTATATTGTCATTACTATGAATGAATGAAAAATGGTTTCTTATCGTGCAGTTGCTGATTATTCAAAAATTCAAGACATAATTGCTAAATTACCAATTAATGAGCAAAAACATTTTAGTGATATTGTCTACCCAAATGCCAACCGTCTTTTTTGAGGTGGTTCAACCTATTGATTTACTTTTCTTTCAAATATTTTTATGGCAATTACTTTACTTTTTTATCCAACTGCTCAAAATTCGCTTAGAGCTCAAAAATTCTATTTTGCTTCAATGGTTTACATTATTATCGTAGCCTCTGCTTACTGAACTGGTGTCTTCATGGTACCAACAACTTATACTAATCTTTTTTATGACCAAAAAGTTAAGTCTATAATTATGCACATAGTTGCTCCGATTTTAGGGCTAGCAACTTTATATTATGAACGTAAACGAATTCAAATTTCTAATCCAAGCATTTGATCTTTTGCAATTTATCCGGCACTTTATTTAATTTTATTAATCGTTCCAACTTATGTTTTAGGATACAAATTTATGGAATTTGGTAAAACAACCCAAGCAGATGGTACAATCATTTATCCAAGCGAACTTAGTCGTGGAATTGTAATTTATCAACTCGTAAGTTTTAATCATCCATTAGGTTATCCTGGAGATTTAATTTTCATTAAAGTAGTTCTTAATATCTTGATGATTTCACTTGCTTTTATTTCTGCTCCAGCAATTGGTTTTTTACTAAGACAAATTCTTCGAATTCGTCGTCCAGGTCAAGAAGAAATGCCTAAGCTTTACTTTATTAATCCTGATACTAAATACATTAAAGCAATGCTTAAATTTACAAATCGTTTAAGCAAATACTCTCTTGAAAGTGCAAACGAAATTCGTGAGCGTTTGTTCCCTAAAAAAGATTCAAATAAAAAAATTCAAAATTATTATCAAAAAGCAATGGAAACAATCCAAAAATTAAGTAAAAATAAAAATAAAGAAACTAATGAAAATAACGACATGAATTAATCATGTCGTTTTTGATTTAAAAGATCAAACTACCTCTTCTTAATCCTGCGTTTCCAAGTTGTAATGAAGAAAAAAACGAATACACCTACAAATAAGGCGTATTCGTTTTTTGTACTTTTAAATTACAATGATAGACCATCCACTGCATATTGAAAATCACTATATATTTTGTTTAATTCCTTATGTTCTGGGTCTAAATTATTCTTGATTTCACTTACAACTTTACCATTCACAGTCTTTGTTGTGATTGTTATAAGTTTCAATGCATCTATAAACATATTCATTGTGAGTTTTTGGATCTCTCCATTATCTTTATAAAATTTCTTTAATTTATAAATGCAATATTTCAAAACAATTAGAGATAAAAAGCATAAAAATACATGAGATTGAATATGCTCGTCTTTATAAACGTACATCGGCCTAACTTCGATTGCTGATTTTAAGGTTCTGAAACCTTCTTCCACTTTTCATTGTCCCTTATATATTTCATTCGCTTCTTTTGAATCTATGTTTGTTATGTTGGTTTCAATCATATAAAAGCCATCTTCATTAGCTACTTTTTTAATTTTTTCGATATTTAATCTTCCGACTGTTTTACCATCTACATCCATATACTTTTTCTTATATTCAGGAACCAAAGCACTTAATGGCAATTCACCGTTAATAGACTTTTTCTCCAATTTATTAATAAGATTTTGTCTTTTTATTTTGTCTAAAGTTTGTTTTGAAGGGCTAAAATAGACAAATTGTTTTCTAAAAGTATCGCTATATCTTTTTTTATTTTTGTTTTTAGCTCAAACAGATTGGACGAATCTAGATTTAGTAAAATAATCATTTTCTTGAACAAACCCTTGATCATTTACTATAAATGCTTTATCTTCTTTTCCAAGAATATCAATACGTTTCTGTACTATATATTTATATCCTTTTTGTTCTAAATATCTTAAATTTGCATTTTGACTAATACCTTTATCAGCAACTATTATTGTGTCTTTTGTTTTGTAAATTCTTTGCATTTCAATTAAAAATTTCACAAGAGTTTTAGAATCTCCAGTATTTCCTTCGAAGACTTTATAGTGAAAAGGAATACCATTATTATCAACTGCCATAGCCACAACAATTTGATCTTCATCATGCTTTCCATCTTTAGAAAAACCTCTTTGTCTCAAACCATCTCTTGAAAAACTTTGAAAATAAACAGTTGTATTATCAAAATGCATTAATTTTGTGTTTCTAGTTGTCAATTCTTGCATTTTGTTATAAATATTGACTAAAATTGTATTTTTATATTCTAAAAAAGTATCAAAATAGTTATAAATTGAAGATTTTTTTACATCTATCTTATGTAAAAAATCATTTTTGTTTTTGTATTGACAAATATAACTTCTTGGTTGAATTATTCTTGTTGCAACAATAAATTCTAATACTTCTTCTAAAGATTTGTGTTTAGTTTTAGGTAATCCTTTAAATAAATCTAGTTCTTTAATTACTTTATAAATCAATTCAATACCAACGTTTTTTACATTTGTTTCAACAGATGTCGGGTTAAGCAATTGGAAAAATTTGGTTTTAACTTCAATTTTATCTTCTCCAACAGGAACCAATCTAGCAATTGGTTTTAAATCATCGATGTTTTGCAGAGAATATTTTTCTTTAATTTCTTCTCAATAACCTAATCCAACTAAATTCCCAATCCCTTTACCGTATCCTTTTGATATTCCTAATGCAATGTAAATCCCTTTTGGGTTTTTTCTTTTATACAAAATGTAGTTGCTCATATTTATATTATACATTATTATCATTGTAATCATTGTAAAAAGTTAAAATAATTGAAAATGGTACTTATATACAATGTATATAAGTAATAAGGTAAAAGGTATAAAAAAGAGCTTCCAACTTGGAAACTCAGGTTCAACCTATTGATTTACTTTTCTTTCAAATATTTTTATGGCAATTACTTTACTTTTTTATCCAACTGCTCAAAATTCGCTTAGAGCTCAAAAATTCTATTTTGCTTCAATGGTTTACATTATTATCGTAGCTTCTGCTTATTGAACTGGTGTCTTCATGGTACCAACAACTTATACTAATCTTTTTTATGACCAAAAAGTTAAGTCTATAATTATGCACATAGTTGCTCCGATTTTAGGGCTAGCAACTTTATATTATGAACGTAAACGAATTCAAATTTCTAATCCAAGCATTTGATCTTTTGCAATTTATCCGGCACTTTATTTAATTTTATTAATCGTTCCAACTTATGTTTTAGGATACAAATTTATGGAATTTGGTAAAACAACCCAAGCAGATGGTACAATCATTTATCCAAGCGAACTTAGTCGTGGAATTGTAATTTATCAACTCGTAAGTTTTAATCATCCATTAGGTTATCCTGGAGATTTAATTTTCATTAAAGTAGTTCTTAATATCTTGATGATTTCACTTGCTTTTATTTCTGCTCCAGCAATTGGTTTTTTACTAAGACAAATTCTTCGAATTCGTCGTCCAGGTCAAGAAGAAATGCCTAAGCTTTACTTTATTAATCCTGATACTAAATACATTAAAGCAATGCTTAAATTTACAAATCGTTTAAGCAAATACTCTCTTGAAAGTGCAAACGAAATTCGTGAGCGTTTGTTCCCTAAAAAAGATTCAAATAAAAAAATTCAAAATTATTATCAAAAAGCAATGGAAACAATCCAAAAATTAAGTAAAAATAAAAATAAAGAAACTAATGAAAATAACGACATGAATTAATCATGTCGTTTTTGATTTAAAAGATCAAACTACCTCTTCTTAATCCTAGTAAGATGGTTTTTTGTTTAATAATGTTATAATATTAGAAACACTATTTCGAAGGAGTTTCATGCTAAAAGAAGAAAAATATATTGCTAAATATTTTCATAAAACCAAAGAAATCTTAGCTAAAGAAAAGCCTAACAATATTATTACACTTCAATTTTTCCAAAGAAAAGATAATAGTATTTTAGCAGGAATGCAAGAAGTTTTAGATTTACTTGAAAAAGTGACAGATACTTCTAAATACATCATTCGTTATTTACCTGATGGTTCACATATTAATAATTTAGATATTGTTTTAGAATTAACTGGTCAATATCAAGAATTTGGGATTTGAGAAGGAATGATTGATGGAATTTTAGCTCGGTCAACTTCTATTGCAACAAATTCATACCACTGTAAGCAAGCAGCTGGAAAAAAAGAAGTTATTTTCATGGGAGATCGTGCTGATCATTATTTAAATCAAGCTATTGATGGTAAAGCTGTTGCTTTAGGAGGAATTAAAATAGTTTCTACCTTAATGCAACAAAATCAACAACCAAAAGATTCTTTTGATGAAGAAGCTGTTTTTGGAAGTATGCCTCATATTTTAATTCAAGGTTTTAACGGGGATGTTGTTGCTGCAACCAAAGCTTTTCACAAACATTTTCCAAATTCTAAATTAATCGCACTAGTTGATTATAATAATAATGTTATTGAAGATTCGTTAAAAGTTTATAAAGCTTTAGGTAATAAAGTTTGAGGAGTTCGAATTGACACTGGTAAAAATATGATCGATCATATGTTCGACAATGATCCAAATCCGCAACTAGGTGTTAATCCTGAACAAGTAATTCGTCTAAGAAAAGCATTAGACAAAGCAGGTGCTACAAGCTATAAAATTGTTGTTTCGAGTGGTTTTGATGCTGCTAAAATCCAATTATTTGAATCATTAAATGTCCCTGTTGATTATTATGGTGTTGGGCAAAGTATTTTTAAACTTAATAATAGCTTTTCAGCTGATGCTACTCTTTTAAACGGAGCAAAACAAGCAAAAGAAGGTCGAGGATACCGAGAAAATCCTAATTTAATTCAATATCACAAGTAAAGGAAAACTATGTTAGTCAAACTTCAAGATTCAATACAAAATTTAACAAGTTCACCATTAGATAATCCAGGTAGTCGTTTATTCAAACATACTCCATTTGGAGTAATTATTGCTATTTTTATAATTGCATTAGTTCTTGCTGTTGTTTCGTTCGCAATTTACTTTTATTACTCACTTAGAAAAATTAAAGAATATAAAAATGCACAATTAGCTGACTTTTTAAAAGAAAATCCTAAACGAAAAAATGTTACATATCAAAATAGTGGAATGTATTTACCATCATGAGAGCGTGCTAAATATAATGCACCACTCTTTTTTGGGGTTCTTTTCACAGGAATTGCAATAATTTTCTTTATTGGAATGTTTTCTTAAAAATGGAGCATTGCTCCATTTTTATTTTTTAAAAAATAATGTAAAATATAACGGATACATATATAAATTGAATATAAGAGGAGAAAAATTATATGTCAAAATTTTCAAAAGCAGTCAAGGACTCAAAAGCAATTCTTAAAAAAGGTAACATTCTTTTATTAGCAGTTGCTTTTATCTTAGGAGCAGTATTTAGTGCATTAGTAAAATCATTTGCAGACGATATTATTATGAGCCCTATTTCATCAATTTTAGGCTTTGATGAACTTAAAAACATGGTATATGGTGGAGTAAGAATCGGTAACTTTTTAGCTGCATTACTTACATTCATCATTGTTTCATTAGTAATTTTCGTAATTCTTGTTGTGTACTTCTTAATAATGAACCACATTCAAGCAATTAAAGAAGCTAAAAACCCTACTCCAGCTCCTGCTGCACCACAACCATCAACAGATGAATTAATCTTAGCTGAGTTACAAAAATTAAATGATAACCTTGCTAAAAAATAATTTTTAACCTTATAACTAAGTGATAAAAAGTCTAAACCAGCTCTTGTTAGCTGGTTTTCTTTTTTATTTAGAAAATAGTATAATTTAATAAAATATAAATATTTTATTAAAAACACTTTTAGGAAGTAGGTATCTATGATTTTAGATGATAAAGATAAACAACTCGAAGAAAATAGAGCTTCAATTATTGAAGATCTTGAATTCGAATACGAAGAAGATAATCGTGTTGTTTTTGGTAAAAAGAAAGCGATTGTAGTCAAAGAAGAAATCGAAGAGGAAGTAGCTCCGCAAGAATTAGATGAATATCAAGTTGAATCACAAATTATTGATCAGCCAACAACTAATTTAAGCCCTACTTGAATTGATGATGAAATGAAAAAATCATTCATCGAATATTCAATGAGCGTTATTGTTTCGCGTGCTCTTCCTGATGTTCGTGATGGACTTAAACCAGTTCATAGAAGAATTCTTTACGATATGGCTGAACTTGGTTTAACACCAAGTAGTCCGCACAGAAAAAGTGCAAGGGTAGTTGGGGATGTTCTTGGGAAATATCACCCACATGGTGATAGCTCAGTTTATGAAGCTATGGTTCGTATGGCACAAGATTTCTCAATGCGTTATCCTTTGGTTGATGGTCACGGAAACTTCGGTTCAATCGATGGTGACGAACCTGCCGCAATGCGTTATACAGAAGCTAGAATGGCTAAACTTTCTTCTGAATTACTTGAAGGAATTAAGAAAAATACTGTTGATTTTGTTGATAACTATGATGCTTCTGAAATCGAACCTTCTGTTTTACCAGCTCGTTTTCCGAATTTACTAGTTTCTGGTGCAACCGGAATTGCCGTTGCAATGGCAACTGCTATTCCACCACATAATTTAGGTGAAGCAATTGATGCAACAATTGCCTTAGCACATAATCCAGAAATTACAGTGAAAGAATTAATGCAATACTTAAAAGGACCCGACTTTCCAACTGGAGCAACAATTTTAGGAACAAAAGGAATCTTAGATGCTTATGAAACTGGAAAAGGAAAAATTCCAGTTCGTTCAAATTGTCAAATTATTGAACTTGCAAACGGAAAAAGTAAAATTATCGTGCGTGAAATTCCATACGGAATCAAAAAGAAAACCTTAATTGAAGATATTGTTAAATTACACAAAGATAAAGCTGTTGAAGGAATTACTGATTTAAGAGATGAATCTTCAAATCGTGAAGGAATCAGAATTGTTATTGAAGTAAAAAAAGGAGTCAATCCACACATTCTTTTAAATAAACTTTATCAAAAATCTCAACTTCAAACTAACTTTAATGCTAATATGGTTGCCTTAGTTAAGGGAGAACCTAAACTTTTAAACTTAAAACAAATTCTTGAAATTTACTTTGACTATCAAAAAGAAGTAGTTACAAGAAGATTACAATTTGATTTAAGTAAAGCACAAGAACGTGCTCATATTTTAGATGGACTCAAAATAGCTGTTTCAAATATTGATGAAGTAGTCAAAATCATTCGTGGTTCAAAAACAGATCAAGAAGCACAAGAAAAATTAATGACTCGTTTTAGTCTTGATGAAAAACAAAGTAAAGCAATCTTAGATATGAGTTTAAGAAGATTAACAGGTCTTAATATTGAAAAAATGGAAATTGAAATCGCTGAACTTAAAGCTGAAATTGCAGGTTACTTAGAAATTTTAAATTCTGAACAAAAATTAATTGAGACAATCGTTGAAGAACTTAAAGTAATCAAAGACAAATATAACGATGAAAGACGAACAAAAATTGACGAATCAAATGCTGGAATCATTTCAGATGAAGATTTAATTCCAGAACGTGAAATTGTTATTACAGCTAGTGTAAATGGTTATGTAAAAAGAATTGACCTTGAAGATTACACAATTCAAAATCGTGGCGGAATTGGTTCAATCGGTATGAAAACATATAATAATGATGATATTTCTATGATTATTCAAACTTCAACTCATACTGATTTATTGCTCTTCTCTAACTTTGGAAAAGCATACCAAATTCGTGCACACCAAATTCCAGAGGGATCAAAAAACTCAAAAGGAATTCCTTTAATTAATGTGATTCCAACCTTAGATATTGAAAATGGCGAAAAAATAGTATCAATTTTAGATGTAGCAGAATATAGCGACAATCTTTTCCTTGGAACAATTACTGAAAAAGGTTTATTTAAGAAAACAGCATTAAGTGCTTTTGCTAATGTTAGAAGAAACGGATTAAACGCCTTTAAACTAAATGAAGGCGACATTCTTGTTCGTGCATTTAAACTAAGTGATCAAGATTTAATTTTAGTAGCAAATAATGATAAAAATATTGTTAAATTTAAAGCAGATGATGTTCGTCCTCTTGGAAGAACAGCTTTAGGAGTTAGAGCTATTAAACTAGAAGAAAATCAAAAAGTTATTTCTTGTTCTTCAAACTTAGATGGAGAATATATTCTTTCAATTGGAAATAAAGGATTTGGGAAATTAACTCCACATCAAGAATATCGTTTAACTAAACGTGGAGCAAAAGGAACAACAGGAATTGATGCTAAAAAAGCCGGAAACCTTGTTTTTGCAAGCTTTGTTAAACTTGAAGATGAATTATTAATCATTACAGCATCTGGAATTACCATTCGAACAAAAATCGCTCAAATTTCTCAAACATCAAGAAATACTAAAGGTGTTAAAATTATTAACCTTCGTGAAAATGATGAAATTGTAGCAATTGATATCATTAAAAACCAAGAATAAAAAAATCTCAAATAATACCAATAACTTTTAGACTTACGCCCAAGATCTAAAAGTTATTTTTTCTTATAGGTAAAAACTCATATTTTAATCTATCAGATAAAAAAATTTAATTTATAATATAGATAATATTTGAAAAATAAAGGAGATATTGATGAAAAAAACTATTAATGACTTAAAACTTCATGGAAAAAAAGTTTTAGTAAGAGTAGATTTTAACGTTCCTGTTAAAAACGGAGTGATTACATCAACAAAAAGAATTTCTGCTGCTTTACCTACAATTAACAAAATTATTAACGAAGGTGGAAAAGCAATTTTATTATCACACTTAGGAAGAGTAAAAACACAAGAAGATTTAGCAAACAAATCTTTAAAACCTGTTGCTATTGAACTTGCAAGACAACTTAATAAACCTGTTGTGTTTGTTGATAAAACACGTGGACTTGAATTAGAAGAAGCAATCAAAAACATGAAAAATGGTGATGTTTTATTAGTTCAAAACACACGTTATGAAGATTTAAACAACAAAGCAGAAAGTAAAAATAGTCCAGAACTTGGAAAATACTGAGCTTCACTTGCTGATGTTTTTGTAAACGACGCATTTGGAACAGCACACCGTGCACACGCTTCTAATGTCGGAATTGCATCAAACATTTCAGAAAGTGCTCTTGGATACTTAATGGAAAAAGAAGTTTCATCACTTGAAAGAGCAATCAAAAACCCAGAACATCCATATGTTGCAATCATTGGTGGAGCAAAAGTTTCTGATAAAATTCAAGTTTTAGAAAACTTAGTAAAAATTGCTGACAAAATGATTATTGGTGGAGGAATGGCTTATACATTCTTAAAAGCACAAGGACACCAAATTGGAAATAGTTTAGTGGAAAACGATTACTTAGAACTTGCTAAAAACTTCTTAGCACAATATGGTGACAAAGTTCTTTTACCAGTTGATCACTTATGTGCAGATAAATTCGCTGATGTTGAAGGAACATTATTTGGTCTAGACATTCCAGAAGGATACATGGGATTAGATCTTGGTCCTAAATCTATCGAAGCTTTCCAAAAAGCTTTAGAAGGTGCTAAAACAGTAGTTTGAAACGGACCTATGGGTGTAACAGAATTTGAGCACTTTAAAGAAGGAACACTTGCTGTATGTAAAGCGATCGCTAACTTAAAAGACGCTTATTCAGTAGTTGGTGGTGGAGACTCTGTTGCAGCAGTTGAAAAATTAGGAATGGAAGATAAATTCTCACACGTTTCAACTGGTGGTGGAGCTAGTTTAGAATTACTTCAAGGTTTAGAACTTCCTGGAGTTGTTTCTGTTCAAGAAAAATAAAATTTTCAAACTAAATATCGCTTTTTAGCGATATTTTTAATATCAAATGAAAGGATAATATGATCCAAACTTCTCTTCAAGAAAAACTCAAAAACCTCCCTAAAAAACCTGGTGTCTATCTTTGAAAAAATCAAGAAAATCAAGTAATTTATATTGGTAAAGCCAAAAACCTTTTCAATCGGATGAATCAATATTTCAAAGGTTCAATTAATTCCTACAAAACTAACAAAATGGTAGCCGAAATTAGAGATTTTGATATTTTTATTTGTAAAAGTGATAAAGAGGCTTATCTTTTAGAAAAAAATTATATTGAAATTTATAAACCTTCTTACAATCTTGAATTAACAGATGATAAAAGATATCCATATCTAGTTTTAAAACTCACCGATAAATTAGAAATTCAAACCAGTTTTAGAATTAATAAACAAAGTAAAACTAATTTTTACTACGGACCATTTCCGAAAGGCAGTTCAGCTCGTGAACTTAGTAATATTCTCCAAAGACTCTTTCTTTATAAAGATGGACTATTAATTCAAAGAGCTAGTTTTCACGAATGAGAAACTAAGTTTCAAAACGCAGTAGAACTTTTGAAACTAAGAGATAATAAATTTATTGAACTACTTGAAACTAAAATGGCACAAGCAGCTAGTCTTCTTAATTTTGAATTAGCTCTTGAATATAAAAAATCAATCGCCGTATTAAAAGGAATGCGTGAACAACAAATTGTTGAACTAATTAATTTCAAAAATATTGATGTTTTTTCATTTATTATCATCGAATCTACCGTTTTAGTTTTTGCAATTTTATATCGTTATGGTGTCCAAATCGCTCACCTTAAATATAACTTTGAAAATCTAGGACTCCCTGAAGAAATTATCAATAATTTTCTTGAACGTTTTTATCAAAACAATGAATTTCCAGATCAAATTATTTTAGATAATAAATATCAAACTTTCAATTTTGATGAAACTTTTGGTAAAAAGATTGTCTTTCCAAAAGTTGGAATTTTAAAGAAAATTCTCGACCAAGCTCAAACTAATAATCAATTAAATCTTGAACTATTTTACAATGAAATTATTCTAAGAAGCGCTCGTGACAAACAAATCCAAACTGAATTAGAAAAAGTTTTAAATCACGGGCAAAAAATTAACAATATTTTTCTTTTTGACAACTCTAATTTTAATAATACTCATCCAATCGGAGTTGCGATTGCTTATCAAAATCTTCAAAAAAATAAATCACTTTAAACTAGGACAGAAAAAATTAACAATTTATCAAATTGGATAGCCCCATACTATATTCGTATGGGGTTTTTCAATTTAGACATGATTGAATTCTAAATTTATTGTATCAATTAACATAATTAGATATTACTTTTTCTAGTTCACTCAAAGTCATAGCTTTGATATTTAAATCTCTAATTAATTCAGTTTTTAAATTTGAAAATCAATATTCCACAACTCTATTATCTAAACTATTTCCTACTTTTGAAAGTGAAATTATTCCACCTTTATTTTCAATAAAATGAGAAAAATCATCAGATGTATAAGTTGAGCAATGATCTGAATGTAGTATAAAACTTTTTTCAAAATCCACATTTTCAAATGTTTTGTAAATTAATTTTGAATCATTAAATTTGGAAAGAGAAAAACTAATTATTTCTTTAGTTTTATGTTTAATCACTACTGAAAGATAAACATTATTGTTTATCGCATCTTTTGTCGCTGGGAGATATGTTACATCGGTAGCATATATATTTCTGTTATATACATCGTTATAATCTCTATTCACAATGTTTTCTTTTATGACAGATGTGTTCTTTACTTCTTTTAATTTTTTTCTTTTTCTTATATTGCAAAATAAACCTAAGGCATTCATATATCTTCCTAGAGTTCTTTCGTTTATGTCTATTTTATAGTGCTTTAAGATAAAATATTTTAATTTTTGTCTACCATATTTAGATCTATTTTGTTTAAATGAATCAATAATCAAGTCTTGGTACTTTATTTTTCTGGATTTATTTTTAGGAGCAAAATTATTTCTTTTATGTTTGGATATTGTTTGTCTACAAAGATACAACAAAATAGCAAGTTTATACGAAGCCATATTAATATGTGATGCCTCTTGAACTTTCTCTGTTTTAAATTTATCTTTTGTAATTTCTCTATATCTTTTTGCAATTTCAATTAAATCTTCTCGTGTAAAAATGTCTCAATTTATATCTTGTTCTTTCACTTTTCTTGACCTACCGGTTCCAGGCTTTCTTGGTTTTTTATTCATATTACAATTATAATGTTTTAATATTCCTCGTAATCTTGCTTTCACATATTTATCTTTTGCTTTTGCACCATATTTATACATAAGTTCAATTGCATACTTTTTGCCTAATTGAAAAAATGTATTATAAATTTCTTTTTCTTGTTCTTCTGTAAAATGTTTACCCATTTTTTCTCCTTTAAAAATATAAAAAATTAACATTCGAAGGAATGTTAATTTTTATTGTCCTAGTTTACTTTATCGTAAATTTAATCACGAAAATTATCTCACTCATTTTTCACGAAAAAGCGATGTTGAATATATGTATTTAACAATTGCTCGTTTTTTAGCCAGCGTAAAAAACGAAATTCATACAAATGATATTTTTATTGTTGATGGCGGAAAACAGCAAATTAACGAAGCTTTATACGCATTAAAAGAAGCCGGGCTAGATATTCCTGTTTTTGGGCTAGTTAAAAATAACTTACACAAAACTGATTACTTAATTAATAGTCAATTCGAAAAAATTAAAGTTTCTACTCAATTATTAAATCTTTTTGCACAAATGCAAGTTGAAGTAGATCGTTTTGCTAAGAGTTTTATGCGAAAAAAACATCTTGTTTCTTCACTTGAAAGTAAACTCAGTCAAATTAAAGGAATCGGATCTAAAACAGAAAAACTATTGCTAAATCACTTTGGTACTTACACCAAAATTTATAACGCAAGTTATGAAGAGATCGAAAAAGTTACTAATAAAAAAATAGCGAAACTAATTACTGATGCTTTTAAAGAAGAAGAATAAGTTTATTTTTGTTTTTTAAACCATTAGCAAACAAAAATTCTATATAATAAATTAAGATTTTTACAATATTTTGTATTCAAAATAAAATTCAAATTCAATAATTTAATTAAAATAATATTAAAGGAGATCTTATGTCTTTAAAAGCAGGTATTGTTGGATTGCCTAATGTTGGGAAAAGCACTTTATTTAGTGCAATTACTCGCAAACAAGTTGAAGCTTCAAACTATGCTTTCACAACTATTGAACCAAATATTTCATCTGTACCGTTAGTTGATAAAAGATTAAAGCAAATTGCTGAATTAATTAAACCTGACCGAATTATTTATGCAACTTTTGATTTTGTTGATATTGCCGGCTTAGTTCAAGGAGCTTCACGTGGAGAAGGACTTGGAAATAAGTTTCTTGCAAATATTCGTGAAGTAGATGCAATTATTCATGTTGTCCGTTGTTTCGAAAATAAAGATATCATGCATGTTGCAAATAGCGTCGATCCTGTTCGTGATAAAGAAGTTATTAACTACGAATTGCTTCTTGCTGATCTTGAAACAATCAACAATGTTTTAAATAGGGTTGCAAAAAAAGCTAAAGCAGGGGATAAAGAAGGAATTATCGAGCAAAATGCTGCATTAAAAATTAAAGCAGCATTAGAATCAAATATTCCCGCTCGTGAAATTGAACTTGATGAAAATGAACGCAAATATATTCAAGGTTATCACCTTCTTACTCTAAAACCAATTATTTATGTTGCTAATTTAAGCAATAATCAATTTGCTAATTATAAAGCTGACCCGCTCTTTAAAGCTCTCAATGACTCTTTAAAAGACTACGAAAAATTATTACCAATTTGTGTGCAGCTTGAAAGTGAATTAATTGAAGTTGAAGATGAAGATGAAAAGATGGAATTACTTGGAATGTATGGAATCGAAAGTAGCGGTCTTGATGTTTTAACTCGTGAAGCATTTGATTTGCTCAACTTACAAACTTACTTCACAGCCGGTCAAATCGAAGCTCGTGCCTGAGTTTTCCATAAAGGATGACAAGCTCCACGTTGTGCTGGTGTAATTCATACAGATTTTGAAAAAAAATTTATTAAAGCTGATGTAATTTCTTTCAATGATTTTATTGAATTTGGTGGCGAAGCGGGTGCAAAAGCAGCTGGTAAACTTCGTTCTGAAGGTAAAAATTACATCATGCAAGATGGTGATATTTGTCACTTTAAATTCGGAAAATAATCCGAATTTACTTGGGGGTTTAGTATAATGGCAATATAGTGGTCTCCAAAACCAATGATAAGGGTTCGATTCCTTTAACCCCCGCCAATTTATAATTTTTTTCTTGAAGTTTTAACTTTTTTGTATATAATATTTATACAAATATGGCGATTGTGGTGAAGTGGCTAACACAGCGGGTTGTGGTCCCGTCATTCGCGGGTTCGAATCCCGTCAATCGCCCCATTTCACAAAAAGTGTCCAAACTTACTTAATGTAAGTTTTTTTTTTTTTTTAAAAAAAAAAAAAGTAATTAAACTCTCTTATTACAAAAGTAAAGAAAAAAGTTAGAAATACTGTTCTAACTTTTTGTTATCAAATTATGAATTCTTCTTTTGTGTGTAAAGATAAACTCCTAATGCACCTAAACCAAGAGTTGCAACGAATAAGATTACTCATCATCATGGACTAAGTCCTTCAAATGGTTTCTTTTTATCTTCAGGAGTTTTAACTTTATCAAAATCTTTTTGAAGTAATGAATTAATCACTGGTACTAAATTATCTTCTTTTGCAGATGCTTTAACTTTATCTAATATTTTTTGATCTTCTGGATTTAGATTTTCATTCTTACGGATTTTTGCAACAACATTAAAGTAACGATTATCGTCAAGTAATTGATTAATTAAATGTTCAAAACGATTTGTATGTTTTGCTTTGGCATCTTCAATTTTATTTAATAATTCTTGTGATTGAGCGTTATTCTTAATTGTTTCAATAAGTTCAAGATCTAATTCATAATTAGTAAGATCTTTATCTATATTATCACCAATTGTTTGAGCAATTTGTGCAAGATGATTATTAGTGTAGTTATTATCAATAGTTTTTAATTTAGCGACTTTTTGATTAAGTTGTGTTTTTAATTCTTCATATTTATTTGAACCATAATCTGTTGCTTCAAATTCTTTTAAAAGATTATTAAATGATTGCATTTGTTTGAAGTTATCAAGAGCTCTTGTAAATTGATCAGTATTAACCTTTTGAGTTTTTAAATCTTCGATTTTATGAGCAATTTCATCTAATTTATCGTTTGTAGAAGAAGGATTTAATTTATTTAAATCTCTTTCAACTTCACGAAGTTTATCTAAAAGATCGCTAATTTTATGATCAAGTTCAGTTAATTTTTCAGGATTAGTTAATCCGTTTGTCTTTTTCACTTCATCAATTAATTTGTTAGCTTCATCATTATTTAAACCTGAATTTTGAGCCTCTTTAATTTTATCAATGATTTGTTGCTTTTGATCGTTAAGATCTTTTGCTTTATCAATCACTTCTTGTTTTGCTTCGTTTCCGTTAGCATTACGTGATTCATCAATTAATTGTTGTTTTTCTTGATCGTTAAGATTTTCCATCTTCTTAATTTCTTCTTCATTAAGAGTATCTTTATCGGCTAAAATATTGTTTTTAGCTTTTTCAAGTTTCTCAATTAATTTTTGTACATCCTCAATAGTTAATTTGCTATAGTTTGGATTAGCAATTTTTTCTTCACTTTCACTAATTGTGTTATTTAAAGTGTTTTTATCAACTGTTGAAGCTTGGTTGTATTTATCAGTTTTCTGAACTTCTTTGGCTTCATTAACTTTGTTTTGTAATTCAGCTAATTTTTGATCTAAACGCTCTTTTCCATCTAAAGCTAAGTTTTTGGTTTTTTCAATTAGTGCAACTATTTCTTCGGCCTGTAAATTATTGTTTGTAGCTTGATTTTGGATTTTTGCTAGTTCGTCGTTAAAGCTTCCTTTTGAAGCATCTGAAGAATTGCTAAATTCTGCACTTTCTTTTCTAATGTTAGCTTTATGAATTTCTTCATTTAAAATTCCCATTTGAGTATTTTCTTTTTTAGCTTTAACTAAAACATTAGTTACACCTTCCTCATTTTGTGCATTATTAATTTCTGCAATTAATGAGTTCTTTTGTGTTTGATTTAGATTATTAAAGCTATTATTAATTAAATCAATAGCTTTCTTTTTGTAAGCATCAAGGTTTTGTTCACCATTTAAATTTTGATAATTAGTTTCAATTGATGTAGCTAGTTCTTTTACTTTTGTAGGATCTAAAACAACAGTTTTATCAAGTGCTTGAATAATTTTCTCAGCTTCTTTTAATGAATTTAGATAAGATGCTTGGTTTGTAGCGTTTTTGAATTTTGGAGTTTCACTTCGTTTTTCTCCGATTGCTTCAAGACCTTTTGCCTCATCTGCTGCACGACCATTGTGTTTATCGTGTGCGTCAATTAATTCCTTCATAGCGTCATTTAATTCTTTAGCCTTAGCAACAATTCCATTTACGCTATTAGAGTCTTGTGCAGCACCAATTTCATCTTTGAGAGCTTGTTTTTGAGCGTCATTTAAATATTTTAATTGATCAATTTCAGCTTGTGCTGTTTGTTTTTTAGCAGGTAATTGAGTATCACCATTTAAAGCGTTTTTAGCATTAGAAATTGCTGTGTTTTTAGTTTCAAGATCTTTAAGAACAGCATCTCAGTTATCATTTGATGATTTATTTGTATTATTCAATGCTTGTTCACCTTGTGAAATTGCATTATCATAATTTGTTTTTAATTCTTGTGCTGAACCTTGGTAGTTTTCACCAGATTTAACTGTCTCTTTTTCAGCAACATTAGTTGCTAATTTTGCTAATTCTTGTACTAGTTTATCAACTAAATTATTAATTGAATCAGTACTTTGAAAGTTTGTTCCTTCATTTGATGAATTAGGATTAGCAATAGTAGTTGCCTGGTTAACTTTTTCTTTTAATTTTGCTTTATCAGTAGCTGATAAACTAGAATCAGGAATTTGATCGATTTTTGTATTAATTTTTGTTTTTTCAGCAGCTAAAGCTTCATTTCCATCAAGAGCAGCTGTTGAATTTTTAATTCCATCAATTAATTCTTGAATTTCTGCATTATCAAGAGCATCTTCATTTGAAATTAAACCTTTATGTCCGTCTTGTAACGCTTTTACATAATTAGTTTTAAATGATTCCTGAGTTGCTAATGTGTAATCAGTATTAGTAATAGTTTCAGGATTTGTAAAATCTGCATTTGTTGGTTTTAATGTAGAATCAATTTTATCAATTGTATCTTTCAATTCTTTCATTTTAGTATCAATTTTAGTAATTTTAGATTCTAATGCATTTAAACCTTCAAGTGTGCTTGCTTTATCAATTTGAAGTTTGAAATCTGCTTTTTGAGCAGGATTTAAATACTGTCAAGTATTTCCGGCTAATTTTGTATTTAATTCTGCTTTTTTAGCTTTAATTGCTTCAAGATTTGCGTTAATTTCTTGAAGTTTAGCAAGCAAGTCGGCCGCTTCTTTATCTCAAGGATTTTGACTTTTATCTAAAGATAAATTGCTAATTGTATTTTTAAATTGATTATAGCTTTCATGGTCTAAACCATTATTTTTAGCTTTAACAAGCTCTGTTGTTAGTTTTAATTTATCATCACGAATAATCGCTTGATCAGCTTTAATTAACATCTCATTTGTTAATTCGCTATCTTTTGTAGCTGTAATTAAAGCAGCAACATCTTTTCTTTGTTTGTCATCTAAAAGTTTTACAACTTCTGGATTTTGAATTTTAGCTTTAAGATCTTGGATATTACCATCTAAATTATCTTTTAAAGTATTGAGTTTATTAATTGAGTCTTGAATGCTTGAATCTTCTACATATGTAGCAGTTTGTTTGTTAAGATATTCACTAGCTTTAGCAAGTTCTGTATCTAGTTCTGCTTTGTTTGAAGATTTTTCATATGAAACATCATGAGCATCTTTTAATTTATTAATACTATTAACAGCATTTTCTAAATCTAACATTAAACTATCTTGTGTAACTGCTTTTTGATAAATAACTTTTTGTGCTTCAAGCCCTTCTGATTCTTTGGATCTTATTTGCTCTTTTCAGTATTCTTTTTGTTTATCTGTTAAGTGTGTTAGATTGTCTATCTTTGAATAATCAAAACCTTGTGAATTATTTAATTTCTTAGCTTCATCAACAAGATTTTTTAAATCTGTAATGTCGTTATTCCCAAGTTCCTTGTATTTATCTACCTTGTTTTTAAATTCTTGTTTTTGATCTTCTGTTAAGTTATTGAGATTATCAATAATTTTTTTAGCATTATCCGAAGCTTTATCATAAGCCTCTTTAACATACTGCTTCATTTTAGCAGTATCAATTTGCGATTCTTTATCAATTCTAGAAATTAAATTAGATTTTTCATCATTTGGAAGAAGTTCTTCTGGATAACTATTAATTTCCTTTTTAAGAGCATCTTTAAGCCCATTTAAATTAGCAATTGCATCATAAACTTTATCAATCATACCTTGATATGAAGGTTTGATTTGAGTTCATTGCTCAGGTGTTAAAGTTTGTATTTTAGAAAATCTTTCAATTTTGTATTCAATTTGATCGATCGCTTTATTTAATTCATCTTTCTTAGTTTGTTCACTACTATTATAAACTTCTGTTTTTTGTGCTTCTTTTCCTGCTGCAAGAGCTTTTTTCATGTTATCAAAAACTTGAAGTAAATCAATAATTTTATTTAAAGCATTTGTTACTTCTTGTCTTGTATTTGCACTATTAATTTCATTTAATGTTTGGTTATAAAGGTTAGCTGGTAAAACTGATTGATAATTATTTAATTTTTCAATAGCACTATCTAAGAAACTTTGTCCATCCAATTGAATATCTTTAATTTTTTGAGTAAGTTCATTAACTTTTGCTAAATCTTTATACTCTGCATTTTGTTTATTAGTAGATTTCTCTGCTTCTTGATAAATTTGATCATAAAGATTTTTTAATGAATCTGATGCTAATTTATAATTTTTAGAATTTTTATTCTTTTTAACATCAGCTTTTAAAGCTTCAAAAGTATCAATTAATGTTTTTTGAGCATCATCTAATTGATCAGCTTTAGTTTTAATTCCATCAATTTGTGACTCATTTGTCGCTCTTTCAACTTCTTGAATTAAACTTTGTTTTTGAGCATTAGTTAAGTATTGTTTTTCATTAATATATTTTTTAGCTTGAACTTTAGCGTATTTTAATTCGTTAAAGTAATAATTAAGAGTATATGTCATCCTATCAAGAGATTCATCTCATGATTTTTCAATGTTAATATCTCAGTAATTTTCAAGGTCATTAATATATTTATAAGATAATTCTCAATTCTTACGAACATCTCATCATTGTTTAGAATAGTTAAAGTCTTCTAAACTTGTATCTCTATCACCAATGTAAAGTGATGAGAAGTTTCTTGATCAATAAGATTTTTGAGAACTTCTATTTTCATTATTTATTTGGATCTTGTCACCTTTTAAATTTGTTGAATCTGTTGAAACAATTGTACGTGACTGACCATCTTTATTTCCTGTTACTGTGAAATTTAATTTAGGAAGGTTTTTGTCATTACTTGGTGAATTTTTAGCAATGTTTTCTTTAATGTCAACTGAGTAGTTTTGATATCTTTTATCAATATCAACCATTTCTCAATCTCAGTTACCTACATAAGTGTTGTGGTCAAAAGTTGAATAACCACTCATAACATAAGCTTTATTTCCTAAGTTATCTTTTGTTAGTGATTGATTATTCATTACTAACATTTTTTTGTTTTTACGTGTTTGGAATTTAATTACAAAATAGTTTTGAACAGAAATATTATCACTAGTTCAGTTTCCTGTATCATAATCAATTCCGACAATTTCACCAACATTATAGTGAATATTGTCTTGGAATTGTCTATCAATTGCATTTCATGAACTATCTTTTTGTCATCCTGGATTACGACCTGTTTCTAAGAAAACAGCACGCATTGGAGTGTTATAACTTTTATTTCAAGTTAATGCAGCAATTTGGTTTCATGAGTGAAGAGCATCTCAAACCTGAGTTGGAATAGGTGCTTCTTGATTTTTCTTTCAAGTATTTCAATAGTTTAAATCAATATTTTCTTCACCTTTTTGGTGACCTGCTTCTCTAAATCAGTCTCAATCACTAAAATATAGGTTTCAAAAGCTTGCTTCTTTAGAAGATTTGCTATATTTACTTCAGTTTGCTTCATCATTTCAAAAACTAGTTGGTAATGATTTTTCAAGCTTACCTGGTTGTGTGATCGGCATGTTTCTTTGGCCATAAGTGTAACTAAATTCAGGTGCACCTTGACCGTCTTTTAATGGATTTCAGATCTCAACCACAAGACTATTTGGAATAATTTCCAATCCTTTAGAAACAGCAATTGCAAATCTTGGGTTTGAAGCTCATGTTGGTCCATTATGGAAAGTTGCTGATTCTCCATCTAAACCTTTCGGGAAAGTTGGGTTTTTGTTAACTGTCACCGTCCAGTTTTGAACAGCTTCATCTCATTCGTGTTCTGACTTAATTTTAGTTTCAACAAGTGGTGCGGCATCATATCTAAATGCAAAGCTAGAAGTACCACCAGTCATGTCATAGAAATAAGAATTTTTATAAACATTTTTAAATGTTTTATTCTCACCGCTAATATAATTGATTTCATTTGGTGATGTTATTGTTCTATCTTGACTATTTAAAGATGATGTTCCAGATGTTGATGTCAATGAAATAACACCGATTGAACCAATAAGTGGAACTAACGAAAGAGGTAATAAAATTCTCTTACTTTTCTTCATAAATTTTCCTTTTGTATCTTATTTATAGCTGTATTAAAAAATATAGCTTGTTTTACTCTCTAATTTTATAACAATAATTTTAATCTCCAAAGGGTAATTAATAAGACTTTTTTAACCAAAAAAGCATGATTTAAGCGACAAAAATTTTCTCCAAAAAAAAAAAAAAAAAGAAATGTTTTCTTTTAACTTCAATAAATCTGATAAATACCAAAAATAAAAAATGTCTCTATAAATAAACTAGCACAATAAAAATTAACTTTTCTTCGAATGTTAATTTTTATATTTTTAAAAAGAGTAAAATGAGTAAAAATTTACAGAAGAACAAGAAAAAAGAAATTTATAATACATTTTTTCAATTGGGTAAAAAGCATGCAATTGAACTAATGTATAAATATGGTTCAAAAACAAAAAATAATTATGTGAAAATAAATTACAAAGAATATTAAAACATTATAATTATAATATGAATAAAAAACCAAGAAAACCTGGAAACAGAAAACCAAAAAAAGCAAAAGAACAAGATATAAATTGAGACATTTTTACACGAGAAGATTTAATTGAAATTGCAAAAAGATATATAGAAATTACAGAAGATAAATTGAAAATAGAAAAAGTTGAAGAGGAATAACATATTAATATAGCTTCGTATAAAGTTGCTATTTTGTTGTCTCTTTATAGACAAACAATATCCAAACATAAAAGAAATAATTTTGCTCCTAGAATTAAATTTAGAAAACTAAAGCACCAAGAATTGATTATTGATTCAATTAAACAAAATAAATTTAAATATGGTAGACAAAAATTAAAATATTTTATCTTAAAGCATTATAAAATAGACATAAATGAAAGAATTCTAGAAAAATATAGAATGCCTTAGGTTTATTTTTTAATGTTAGAAAAAAACCACAACATGTTGTTGTGGTTATTTTTAGTCTTGATTGTTCATTAGTCTCCAAAAAAGAAATATTTTCTTTTAACTTCAATAAATCTGATAAATGCCAAAAATAAAAAGCCTCTATAAACTAGGACAATAAAAATTAACATTCCTTCGAATGTTAATTTTTTATATTTTTAAAGGAGAAAAAATGGGTAAACATTTTACAGAAGAACAAGAAAAAGAAATTTATAATACATTTTTTCAATTAGGCAAAAAGTATGCAATTGAACTTATGTATAAATATGGTGCAAAAGCAAAAGATAAATATGTGAAAGCAAGATTACGAGGAATATTAAAACATTATAATTGTAATATGAATAAAAAACCAAGAAAGCCTGGAACCGGTAGGTCAAGAAAAGTGAAAGAACAAGATATAAATTGAGACATTTTTACACGAGAAGATTTAATTGAAATTGCAAAAAGATATAGAGAAATTACAAAAGATAAATTTAAAACAGAGAAAGTTCAAGAGGCATCACATATTAATATGGCTTCGTATAAACTTGCTATTTTGTTGTATCTTTGTAGACAAACAATATCCAAACATAAAAGAAATAATTTTGCTCCTAAAAATAAATCCAGAAAAATAAAGTACCAAGACTTGATTATTGATTCATTTAAACAAAATAGATCTAAATATGGTAGACAAAAATTAAAATATTTTATCTTAAAGCACTATAAAATAGACATAAACGAAAGAACTCTAGGAAGATATATGAATGCCTTAGGTTTATTTTGCAATATAAGAAAAAGAAAAAAATTAAAAGAAGTAAAGAACACATCTGTCATAAAAGAAAACATTGTGAATAGAGATTATAACGATGTATATAACAGAAATATATATGCTACCGATGTAACATATCTCCCAGCGACAAAAGATGCGATAAACAATAATGTTTATCTTTCAGTAGTGATTAAACATAAAACTAAAGAAATAATTAGTTTTTCTCTTTCCAAATTTAATGATTCAAAATTAATTTACAAAACATTTGAAAATGTGGATTTTGAAAAAAGTTTTATACTACATTCAGATCATTGCTCAACTTATACATCTGATGATTTTTCTCATTTTATTGAAAATAAAGGTGGAATAATTTCACTTTCAAAAGTAGGAAATAGTTTAGATAATAGAGTTGTGGAATATTGATTTTCAAATTTAAAAACTGAATTAATTAGAGATTTAAATATCAAAGCTATGACTTTGAGTGAACTAGAAAAAGTAATATCTAATTATGTTAATTGATACAATAAATTTAGAATTCAATCATGTCTAAATTGAAAAACCCCATACGAATATAGTATGGGGCTATCCAATTTGATAAATTGTTAATTTTTTCTGTCCTAGTTTACTATAAAGGCTTATTTACTTTTGCATTTCTTTACGTTTAAATTTTCTCTTTTTCTTGTGTTTGATTTGTTTTGGTTTTGTTAAAACCTGAGATTCTTTGATTTTTGTAGTCTGTTTTAAGGTTTGTTCGTTAGTTTCTTTAAAATTCTTGTTTGCTAAAAACTCTTTTTTAGTTGTATAAAGTATTTCTAGATTATTCTGAGCTTGATTAATTTTGGTATTATAAAATTCATTTAGAGCCGCTAAAGTTCCGGTTTGCATTTTAGAATTTAAAATTATTTTTTCTAATTTTGTTTGTAAACTTAATTCCTTTTTTAAACGAGATAAATTAGGATCTTGCTCTGTGGCATTCGCAATTTGAGCTTCAGTTTTTTTCTTAAAACCTAAAATTCGATTTAAAAATTCTTCAATTTGCAAATCTTGACCATGAATCTGGATTTCTTTTTGAATTAATAAAGTTTCTTGATTTAAACGATTTACCAAACTTGTTGCTTTATTAATTTTAGAATTAAATTCTTTTAGTTGTGCGAGTTTATCAAGAGCTCCAATAACCCTTTGAGTTGGTAATTTCGCAAGATAAATCAATTTAGCAACATCATTTTTGTTGTATTCTGCAATTATCTTTTTAAAAAGTAAAATATCATCATAATCTAAATTATCAATAAACTGAGTTTGATTATTTTGGTAAGCAAGCAGAATAAAACCTAAATAAGCTGCTAAATAAACTAGGACAGAAAAAATTAACAATTTATTAAATTGGATAGCCCCATACTATATTCGTATGGGGTTTTTCAATTCAGACATGATTGAATTCTAAATTTATTGTATCAATGAACATAATTAGATATCACTTTTTCTAGTTCATTCAAAGTCATAGCTTTGATATTTAAATCTCTAATTAATTCAGTTTTTAAATTTGAAAATCAATATTCCACAACTCTATTATCTAAACTATTTCCTACTTTTGAAAGCGAAATTATTCCACCTTTATTTTGAATAAAACGAGAAAAATCATCAGATGTATAAGTTGAGCAATGATCTGAATGTAGTATAAAACTTTTTTCAAAATCAACATTTTCAAATGTTTTGTAAATTAATTTTGAATCATTAAATTTGGAAAGAGAAAAACTAATTATTTCTTTAGTTTTATGTTTAATTACTACTGAAAGATAAACATTATTGTTTATTGCATCTTTTGTCGCTGGAAGATATGTTACATCAGTAGCGTATATATTTCTGTTATATACATCATTATAATCTCTATTAACAATGTTTTCTTTTATGATAGATGTGTTCTTTGATTCTTTTAGTTTTTTTCTTTTTCTGACATTGCAAAATAAACCTAAGGCATTCATATATCTTCCTAGAGTTCTTTCGTTTATGTCTATTTTATAGTGCTTTAAGATAAAATATTTTAATTTTTGTCTACCATATTTAGATCTATTTTGTTTAAATGAATCAATAATCAAGTCTTGGTACTTTATTTTTCTGGATTTATTTTTAGGAGCAAAATTATTTCTTTTATGTTTGGATATTGTTTGTCTACAAAGATACAACAAAATAGCAAGTTTATACGAAGCCATATTAATATTTGATGCCTCTTGAACTTTCTCTGTTTTAAATTTATCTTTTGTAATTTCTCTATATCTTTTTGCAATTTCAATTAAATCTTCTCGTGTAAAAATGTTTCAATTTATATCTTGTTCTTTCGCTTTTCTTGACCTACCGGTTCCAGGCTTTCTTGGTTTTTTATTCATATTAAAATTATAATGTTTTAATATTCTTCGTAATCTCGCTTTCACATATTTATCTTTTGCTTTTGCACCATATTTATACATCAGTTCAATCGCATCCTTTTTACCTAATTGAAAAAATGTATTATAAATTTCTTTTTCTTGTTCTTCTGTAAAATGTTTTCCCATTTTTTCTCCTTTAAAAATATAAAAAATTAACATTCGAAGGAATGTTAATTTTTATTGTCCTAGTTTAAAATGTCCTGTTTTTTGATTATTGATAAAATCAATTTTAAATGAATCTTTAAATTTGTAATTTCGAATTGGAGCAAAATAATCTTTTAAGGGAAAATCTAACTGTGAAAGAAGTGTGTCAAGACCAATACCGGTATCTCCAAAATAAGAATTAGTGTGTAATTTTAAAGCTTGCATCGTTACTTTATCCTCAAAATTACTATTTCAACCGTAAAGTGCAACTGTTTGCTCATTAATTGGTGTATCCTCGCCAATTAATTCATGAATCGCCTCTTCTAATTTGACTTTTAATTCTTTTTGAAAAAATGTTTGACGATCAAAGTTTTTTAAATTTAAAAAAACTGTTTTATAAATAAAGTGTTGATGTTTAATTACCTTACCAATAGTAAAACAATATGGAATTTGGATGTAATTATTTTTCTTAAACTTAGGTAACTTAACAATAAAATTCGGTGTAATTCCTTCAAAATCAATAAATAAATTATGTTTAATTGGTTTATTCATTGTAAAGTTTTGCTTTCTTGTGATACTTATTACAAATTCAACGATATCCAAGACCAATTAAAATTGGAAAAGAAATTCCAACTATTAAAATAGCAAGGTTAAAACCAAGAATTATTCAAATATTATTTTCTTTATAGAATAAAGGATGTAGGAAGTTTAAGAATTTATAAATTGTTAAACCAAGAAGCTCATCTTTTTCAATCGAATTAAGATTATGAAGTTCAATTGCTTTTGCAGCTGGCAGAGCAATAAAATAAATCATTAAAGCAACTACTCAGTAAATAAACATCGGAATTGGAGCAAGTAAAACTGTTTTTCTAGTAATTGAAATTTGTTTGAAAGTTAAGAAAAATAAAACTAAGTAAAATAATGGGTTAATAAAATGAACATTAATTGTTGCAAAATATCTTCCGAAAGTTCAGTCTTTATTTTTGAATAAAGCTGGAAAAACTAATCCTCAAAAGATTACAAAAGTAATAGTGATATAAATTGCAGCAAGTGGTAAAATAATGTTTTTAAGTTTTTGATTTTTACTAAAAACAAAAATAAATAACGCAACAGCTACAAAAGCATTAGTTAAATATGTAAAAGTTAGTGAACGATGTCAAAAATTATTTTTTAAATTTGGTAAAAGTCTAAGGTGAGCTAATTTATCACTATCTAAATTATTCTCCTTAATTGATTGAAAGCTTTTTTTAACAACCATTGCATCTTCGTGTCAAGAAACAAAAAAGCTCACAAGTAAAATAATTAAAATAATAATTGCTCCAAAAAAGCACGCTTTTAAAAGTTTAGAATTTAATTTTTGTTGTAAATAAACAAAATAGTTCTGGTGCATATGTCTCCTTCTAAAAATTTAGATATGTAAGAAAGACCCTCTAAACCAAATTTAGAAGGTCTTTCTTTTTATTATTTATTAAATTGATTATAAGTTTCAATTCGTGATAAAGTTTTTTTCAACTTAATTTCAAGTTTAGAAATATCAATATTGTCTTTTTTACTTGAAAGTTGTTGTTTGATTTTATCCCGTTCTCTTTCAGCTTGTGCTAAATCGATTTGACGAACATCAGTAATATCATCAGTGATGATATTAATTTTGTTACTATCGGCGTAAACAAGACCACCACCAATAAAACACTTGATTGAACTAGGATTATTTTCTCATCCAATAATTAAGCTACCAGTTTCAACACTACTAAAAAGTGGTGTTCGACCTGATTGTAGTCCAATGTATCCTGAGGCAGTTCGAAGCGAAACAATCTCAGTAGTACCTTCATAAAAAATTCCATTAGGTGTTGTAATTGTTAATTTAATTTCTTTAGCCATTATTAGTTACTTTTTTCTGCTTCTTTTGTTGTTTGTTTTGCTTCTTGTTCTAGCTTAGCAAAACGAACTTGAACATCTTCGATGCTTCCAGCGTATCTAAAAATATCTTCTGGATATTCGTCATATTTTCCAGATAAAATTTCTTTAAAACTATTGATTGTTTCAGGTAGTGAAACGTATGAACCTGGAATTCCTGAGAATTTTTCAGCAACGTGAAATGGTTGTGAAAGGAAGTTTCTAATTCTTCTTGCACGAGCAACAATTTTCTTATCCTCTTCTGAAAGTTCACCCATTCCTAAAATTGCAATAATATCTTGAAGTTCTTTAAATCTTTGTAAAATTGCAACAACTTCTTGAGCTACGCTATAATGCTCTTGTCCAACTACTAATGGATCAAGTAATCTAGAAGCTGAGTTTAAAGGGTCGATTGCAGGATAAATTCCAAGTGAAGCAATTCCACGATCTAAAACAGTCTTAGCATCTAGGTGAGTAAAGGTTGTTGCAGGTGCAGGGTCAGTTAAGTCATCAGCTGGAACATAAACAGCTTGCACAGAAGTAATTGAACCTCTACGTGTTGAAGTAATTCTTTCTTGCAGTGCACCCATTTCAGTTGCTAATGTTGGTTGGTATCCAACAGCACTAGGCATACGACCTAAAAGAGCTGACACCTCACTTCCAGCCTGAGTAAATCTAAAAATATTATCGATAAATAAAAGCACATCTTGATTTTGTTTATCACGGAAGTATTCAGCCATTGTAAGACCTGAAAGAGCAACTCTCATTCTCGCCCCTGGTGGTTCATTCATTTGTCCGAAAACTAGTGCGGTTTTATCTAAAACACCAGCTTGTTTCATTTCATAGTAAAGATCGTTTCCTTCACGAGTTCTTTCTCCAACTCCCGCAAAAACAGAAAGACCATTATGTTGAGTTGCAATGTTATTAATTAATTCTTGAACTAAAACTGTTTTCCCAACTCCAGCTCCACCAAAAAGACCAATTTTTCCTCCTTTGGCATATGGAATTAATAAATCGATAACTTTAATTCCTGTTTCAAGAATTTCAGAAGTAGTTTTTTGTTCTTCATAACTTGGACTTGCTGCATGAATTGGTGATCTTTCAACATCTTCTGCAATTGGTAATTCATCAATTGGATTACCAAGCACATCAAACATACGACCTAAAACTGAATTTCCAACAGGGACAGAAATAGCATGTCCTGTATCAATAACGTTCATTCCTCTTTGTAGACCGTTTGTTGATACCATTGAGATTGTCCGAGCTGTATCATCACCAATATGTTGTGCAACTTCAAAAGTATAGATTTTACCATCATGTTCAACTTTTAAAGCATTTAAAAGTTTAGGTAATTTGCCTTCTTCAAAACGCACATCGACAACTGGTCCTACAATTTGAACAATTGTACCTTGATTTTTGATCATTTTTACTCCTTTCTATGTAGCATCTGCTCCAGCTACAATTTCATTAATTTCTTGTGTAATAACTCTTTGACGCTCACGGTTAAATTGTAAGTGTAAATGTCCAGATAAATCATTAGCATTATTTGTTGCATTTTCCATTGCATTTCTACGTGAAGCCATTTCAGAAATTTTAGAACTACTTCCAAGACAATAAATTAAACTTCCAATATAAAGTGGAATTGAATTTTTTAAAACTACTTCTGAATTAGGTTCAAATTCAATATCTTGTGAAATAGTTTCTTTTGTCCGTTGAATTTCGAGTGGAAAAAGTTGTTTTGAAACTGCTTCTTGGGTAATGTTATTAACAAATTTAGTATAAATAAGTTCAATTGCACTAATTTTTCCGTTAGCATACATTTCTAAAACTTTTTTAGTAATTTCATTAGCAATTGAATAACTTACTTTTTCTCCATAATTTAGGTATTTAAAAAGAATTTGTTCTTTTAGTGAACTTGAATGCAATAAACTATAACCTTTTGTTCCGATCACAATAATTTGATCTTCGGGTTGAATTTTACTTTTTAAAAGGTTAATAACATTAGTATTATAAGAACCACAAAGACCTAAATCGCTAGTAATTACAATGTAGAGCTTTGCTGTTGTATTATTGTTTTTTGGAAAAATTGAATAAAAATCTTCAGGTTGAACATGATAAATTAATTCATCGAATGTATCAATTAATAATGCTAAATAAGAATCAATACTTTCAAATTCATTTTTAATTCTTCTTAACTTTGCAGTCGAAACAAGTTGCATTGCATTAGTGATTTTTGAAGTATTTTTAACAACCGAAATTCGATTTTTTAAACTATTTAAATTTGCCATTATAGATTTTCAAAACGACTTGGTAGAGGTTTGTACATTCTACTATCATAATTTGGAACGGTTGCAATAATATCTTTAACAATATGAACTAACGCTTGTTCAATAATTTTGTAATCTTCATCTGAAATAATTCCGCTAGCTTCTATGTTTAAATATTGTTGATGACCTTCATGTTGTGCTCATGAAAGAACTGCATCACGATATTCATGCATGTATTCTGTTGGAAGTGGATTAATAATTTTTTCTTTAACTCCAATTAAAATCATTGCTTGTAAAACTTGTGAAATTGGTGAATATTGTTCTTGTTTTAAAATTTCATAAACTTTTGCACCATGTTGCAAGATGCTTTTAGTTGAATCATCTAAGTCAGAACCAAATTGAGCAAAGGCAAGCATTTCGTTATATTGAGCTAATTCTAATTTTAATGAACCAACAACTTTTTTCATCGCTTTGGTTTGGGCAGCTGATCCAACACGTGAAACACTAAACCCAATATCCACAGCTGGACGTTGTCCTGAGTTGAATAAACTTTCTTTGGTGAAAATTTGACCATCTGTAATTGAAATAACATTAGTTGGAATGTAAGCGGAAATATCACCTTGCTGAGTTTCAATGATTGGTAAAGCAGTAATTGAACCCCCACCATAATTTTGATTTAAGCGAGCTGCTCTTTCTAATAATTGTGAGTGAAGATAGAAAACATCTCCAGGATAAGCTTCACGACCAGGTGGACGACGAAGAAGAAGTGATAAGGTACGGTAGGCAACCGCATGTTTTGAAAGATCATCATAAACAATTAAAACATCTTCACCTTTTGCCATTCATTCTTCTGCAATTGTAACTCCAGTATAAGGAGCAATGTATTGTTGTGGTGCAAGTTCACTTGCTCCTGCAACAACAACAGTAGTATATTCTAAAGCTTCAACATCAGCTAATTTTTGAACAATTTGAGCAACTGTTGAATTTTTTTGTCCAATTGCAACATATACACACTTAACATTTTTACCTTTTTGATTAATAATAGTGTCAATTGCAATAGCTGTTTTTCCTGTTTGTCTATCACCGATAATTAATTCTCTTTGTCCTTTTCCAATCGGAATCATTGTATCAATTGCAATAATTCCTGTTTCAAGTGGTTGGTTAACTTCTTTTCTTGACATAACTCCACTTGCAACTTTGAAAATTTCGCTTTTAGTCGCAGAAAGAATTGAGCCTTTTCCATCAATTGGATTCCCAAGAGCATCAACAACTCTTCCAAGCAATGCATCTCCAACATTTACTGAAATAACTTCGCCAGTTCTACGAACTGTATCACCTTCAGAAACGCTATTTGCATCACCAAATAAAGCAACCCCAACAGTTTCTTCCTCTAAGTTTAAAACAAGTCCATAAACACCATTTTGAAACTCAACAATTTCCGAGTTTTTAACCTTTTCTAAACCAGAAACTACCGCAATACCATCACCAATGGAAATAACTTGACCAATTTCGCTACGATCAGCAGTGTTACCGACATTTTTAATTCTATCTTTGATAATAGCAGAAATATCATCTAAACGAATTGCCATATTCTAGTTTCCTTTCTTTTTATTATCTTTTAAAATTATTTTTTGAATTGTATCCAAATCATGTTTAATATTCATTTCTAGAATTTCTGTTCGTGATTCAATTCGAATTCCACTAATTAAAGTTGGATCTACATCATGTTTTAATTCAATTGTCCGACGTGATTCTTTTTGTAATTTCAGTTTAATTGCTTCTAATTGATCTTCTGATAAAGGAAAAGCTGAAACAACACGAACAAACCGAATTTTTAATTCCTTATTAGCTAATTTTAAGTACTCAATTAAAATTTTTCTCAAATATTGAATCATTCTTCGTTGAAAAACAATTTCAATTGTATTACGAATAATTCAATGAAAATCTTGAAAAACTAGTTTAATTGTTTCCAAACGCTCTTTTTCAGGAATTAAATCATTAGCTAGATAATCAACTAATTCAGGATGTTTTTTTAAAACTTCTAATAATTCTTCAAATTCAGGTTGAATTGCTTGAATTGCATGTTCTTCTTGAACTAAGTCAAAAATTGCAACAGAGTAAGCTGCGATATTGCGTTTAATATACATAATTAAAGCTCACTAACTTCTTTTTCTGAATTTAAGAATTGATTAATAATTTGATCTTGTGTTTCTGAAGAAATTTCACGTTTTAAAATTTTATTAGCTAATTCTGTTGCAACTTGAACAACATATTTTTTTGAATTTTCCTCAAATTCACGTTTTTGTGCATTAATGTCTACTTGAGTTTCCTCTAATAAACGTTTTGATTGAGCTTTGGCTTTTTGAGTATAAAAGTTTGAAACTTTTTCTGCCCGAAGCTTAGCTTTGACAACAATAATATCAGCTTGCTTTCTTGCTTCTATTAAATTTTGATTTGCTTGTTCTAATTTTTCCAAACTACTTTCTTTTTGTTTTAATGAATCATCAATGTTAGCTTGAATATAGTCTTGCCGAGCTTTGACCATTTGTTTCACTGGTTTATAAACTAATTTATAAAGACACAAAAAGACAATTACAAACGCAATAATAGTTGCAACCATTATTGGTCATGATGGAAAAATACTTGCGAATTTCTCGCTTAAACTTGGGCGAGCTTCTTCGGCAAGTAGAGGTTGTAAGTTTGCTGTCATTTGTTATTATCCAAGGAATTTAACAAGTAAAGCAACCACGAAAGCATAAATAGCAGCTGTTTCAGCAATTCCGGCACCAACAATAAGCATAAGACGAATTTTACTTTCCGCTTCTGGGTTTCTTCCAACAGCTTCACACGCTTTTCCAGCAGCGTATCCTTGACCAATACCTGTTCCAAGAACACCAATTGCCGCAATTCCGGCACCAATTGCAACTAAACCGAGTTGTAATGGGCTTTTAGCTGCACTTTGAGCTGCTGCTTGTGTAGCTTGTGTAGTTACCTCAGCGTTTGCTGCTGTTTCAAATAAATTTGTCATACTTTCAATCATAATAAATACCTCTTTCTAGTAAACTGTTTCGTTTTGTAATTTTGAAACTTTAGTTTTTAAAATTTGAATTCTCTTTTTCTTTTTGGTTTTGGCTCTTCTTCTTCAGATTCAACTAACCAATAAATTGTTGTTAATAATGTAAAAATATAAGCTTGTAAAGTTGAACCAAAAATATCAAAATAAAAATGTAAAGGTGGAGCAATAATAGGTGCTAAAAACACAAAACCACTTGAACCTTGTGCTCCTGGTAAAGCGTTCCCAAAACCTGCAAGCATTGAGTAAATTAGAAAAATAACAGCAGTTCCGCCAATAACATTACCGTAAATCCGGAAACTTAATGAAATTAGAGGAGAAATTTTCCCAATTAAATCAAGTGGGTTCATAAACGCTTTTAAATAGCGTCATTTACGATAAATCATACCTGTTGCAAAAATTCCGATTCAACTTGCGAAAGCTAAAGTAAATGGAACACTATATGAAGTTACAATTGGATCAAGACCAAAAATTGCAACCGCATTTCCAATTAATAAAAATGTTCCTAAGCTTAGAATATAAACTTTGGCTCTTTGTAATTTACGTTCACCTACAGTTTCGGTAAATTGATTCTCAATCATACCAATATAAGCTTCCGCAAGATATGCAGCACCTTTGGGAGCTTCATTTGGTTTTACTTGTTTAATCTTAATAAAAGCAGTTAAAGACATTGCGAAAATCAAGATTACTGTCACAACCAAAGAAAGCAGCTGTGGTTGATTTCAATCAGAGAAATGTCTAAGTATTTCGTCCATATTCTCCTTTCTTATGTTTTGATTTTCGTTGAAGAAAATCAAAAAGATTAACAACTATAATCGTGATAAAATTCAAAGAAAGACCAGTCATTAATGTAATGAAATTAATTGGTCGATTAAACTTATAAAAATCATTTATCACACTATTTGGGTGTTTTACTAAATATGCTGAATTAATCACAAAAATGCTTAAATAAAAAACAATTCCAAGGACCAAAAAAATAAAAAAGGACTTGAAAAAGTAAAAAATATAACGAAATACTTTATTTGTGGTTGTTAAAATTCAGCCTGAAGTAATTCAATTAAGTTTATAAAATAAGTAACTAATTAGTCCACCGATAGCATAACCAAAAAATAAACCATTATGTCATTTGAAAACAATTAAAAAAATAAGTGAAAAAGATGTTAAAAAAAATCAAAAACATCTTTCATAATTTTTCTGATACTTTTTTAAAAACATAGTCTCCTTTGGTTTTTGCTTATAGTTATTTTATAACTTTATAAACATAATAAAATATAAAAAAGTAATTTTTTTATAATAATTTAAATTATTATAAAAATGAAATTTAAAGACAAAAAAAGCTTAGAAAACTAAGCTTAAATTATTTTGCTAATTTGAATAATTTTTGACCAGCAATTGCTGTTTGACCTAATTCAACAATTGTTTGAAGTTTTGAATCTGGTGTTACAACAAAAACTAAATGATTATCAATTTTTTCAGCTGCAAATCTTGAAAGATCAAGTGAAATTAAAGTTTCACCTTGTTTTACACTTGCATTTAATCCAAAATGAGCTTCAAAACCAATTCCATCTAATTTGTGGCTATCTTGTCCGAGTAACATTACAACTTCAGCTCCGCAAGGTGCTGTAAAAATTAATTGATTTTTACTTGCTGGTAACATTGAAATTTTTCCGTCAAAAGGTGCAACAACATTAATTTTACCTTGATTAAGATCCATCGCAATTGCAAACCCTTTACCTACAAGTCCTTCTGAAAAAACTCCATCATTAAGTGAATTTAAAGCCACAACTTGTCCTGCAACAGGTGCTAAAACAACAAGTTCTTGAACTTCATTAGTTGATTTTGAATGTGAGTTATCAACTACTTCTGTTTGTTCTTGAGCAACATGTTCTGATTGTTCTTCTTTTAATTTTGGAGCAAAAAACTTAATTAACTTGTTAAGTTTTTCTGTTCCGATTCCAAAACATACTTGAACGTGTTTTTCACGATCAAAAATAGTTACTTTTGTAGCTCCTAATGCTTTAAGTTGTTCTTGATTAACAGCACTTAAATCTTTAACATCATATCTAAGTTCTGAAACACTATTGTTAAATGCTAAAATATTATTAACTCCACCAAAAGCTGTCACTACTTCTTTAATTTCTGCTGGTACAGCTTGGTCTGCATGGCATTGATCTAAAAGTAATTCTACTTTTTCTACTAATTTCATGAATTCTCCTTTGAAATTTACAAACTATTATAAGTTAAATAAATTTTATATTAAATTTTAACAATATAAGAGGACAAGAAGCAAAAGCAAGGTTTTTTGTGGTAAAAATTCCATATTCTTAAAAAATAAAAAAATACCGAAAGATTTTCGGTATTTTAAATGACGTTTAAGATTTAAATCACTGACTTTGAAGGTCAGATGAAAAACTTTTGACTCTTCTTCGAAACTTCGAATTATCAAGGAGTATCTTCATCATCAACAACATCGTCTTCTGGATTTAACTCATATAAACGTGAGTAGTCTCCATTACCACTTGTTGTGTCAAAAATAGAGCTAATTTCAATTGTTGAAAAGTGACCTTTTTTACGTTCAGAAATTAATTTATCGTCTTGGATCACTACTTCTGGTTTTGATTCTGTTTGGTAACTTACTTCTTGGAAGACAGGTTGTGGTTGTGGTTTTTCTTCAACATGAGGTTGTTCCACAACTACTTTTTCCACGACTGTTGGTTCTTCTTCTAAAGTGATGTTACTGACAGAAGCTTGCTCAGGAGCAAAATCTTCGTCTTGTAAAATAACTTCTTTAGTAATAACGTCGTTATCTAAAATTAAATCTGATGGGCCTTCTGTTTTAGTTGCTGTTGCGACTGAGTTAATATCAGCACCACCGGCAATAATTGAAACCTTAAAGACTTCAGCGTTGTCTTTGGTTTGAACTTTTTCTTGACCAATGATAACATCATAATCGTCATCTTCTTGGTTTTCTCCTAATAACTCATGAACTTTATTAACCGCTTTTCTAATTTCGTTAATAGTTGATTTTGAATCATATTGAATGTTAACAAGCATTCTTTTAGCTGTTTTGATGTTATTTTCATAAAGGTTTTGTTCGAACGCTTTTTCAACAGCTTTAGTTGCACGGTCGTTTCCTGTCGCTTGACCAATACCCACTACAGTAAGACCAGCTCCAGTTAAAATTTTCTTAACATCAGCATAGTCGATGTTAATTGAACCGATACGATAAAGAATATCATGAATAGAAAGAATAATGTTTTTAAGAGATACGTTTGATAATTTAAATGAATCATCAATTGGCATATCTCCATAATTATCAGCTAGTTTATCATTTGAAAGAATAATGTATGAATCAACATATTTTTTAAGTTCTTCAATACCTTCTCTTGCAACTTTTCTACGTTTTGTACCTTCATAACCAAATGGTGTTGTAACAATACCAATAGTTAAAGCACCATTTTTCTTAGCTATTTCAGCAATAACAGGAGCTGCACCAGTACCAGTTCCACCTCCAAACCCTGCTGCGATGACCACCACATCAGCGCCTTGCAATTGTTCTTCAATTTCACTTGCACTTTCTCTTGCAGCTGTTTCACCAACTCTTGGTTCGCTTCCTGCACCGAGACCACGACCTTCTTTACCTAAAGGAATTTTGTGAGAACATTCATTTGTAGCTAATGCTTGAGCGTCGGTGTTTGCGATGATAAACTCAACATTAGTAAAACGATCTTGAAGCATATACTTCACAGCGTTATTACCCCCACCTCCTACACCGATAACTTTAAGAGAGATGTTGGCAGTATTTTTGTGAACTAAATCTTCTGTTTCATTCTCTGTGTTAACAATTTTGTTATCAAAGATTTCATTCATGTTTAGACTCCTTTAAATATAAATTCTTTAATCTTTTGAAAGAATGTTTTGGTAGTAATTCTTTCTAGATCAATTTGACTTGTTTGGGTTTGAACTTGGTCATTGTCTTTGGTAAATTTATTAGATAAAAGTACAGCTTGTTCGATCAGCTTATCTTTATATCAAGAAAACTGAAATTCACTACTTGTATTGCTCCGCATAATTTCAACTTCAAGATTTTGGAAGTTAGTTTCAAAATACTTAGTTAAATAATCAACAATTCAAGCCAATTCACCACTAAAGGCAAGTCTTGTTAAAATTTTACCATTATTTCTTACACTAAATTCTTTTAATCTTTGGTTTATTAAGTTAGCAATAACTTTCATAAATTGATCCAAAGAATATTTAAGCTGTCTTAAATTTAAATCATTCACAAGTTCTTTATTAAGATTGGAATTGGAAAGTTTATTAATATATTGTAATCTCATTAAAAGTTCTTCTTTATTTAAATGTGAAACTATTTGAGTGAGTTTAGATAAATAATTAGCAGTACCCACTGTTAATTTTTGGTAATCATCTAATCTACCGAAATTGATTACATTTAAATTTAGATAGTGACTATTTAAATCAATAGATAAAGTAGGTTTTTTCAATTCATTGAGTGTACTTGCGATGATTTGCGACCTAAATAAATAATTGGTTTTACTTATTTTGAGTTGTTTAAGTAGATTTTGAATCTTAACAAAAACTGGTTCATTTTTGTTAAATGAATACAAATTAAGATATTGAGTGATTACATCAAATTCTTTATTAGTAGGAATTTTACGATAAACCTTTAAATTATTGTCTTTAAGAATAGTAACAATGTATGGGTAGTGAACATAAAAGTTATTATCCCCTAATTGACTTAATTCGATATTTAATTTTGAATCCATGATTCTTGTTAAACGCACATCACGAAAATGATCCACGTTAATTTCATTCTTATTGATTTTGAGGATCATCTTTTTAACAGAAAGAGAGCTAAAAAGTGAATCATCCAAAATCACATTTGTTATTAGTTCGGCGTGCTCAGGAAGTTTATTTATGGTTTGAATTAATTTTTGATGTAGAACTTTTTGATCATCATTGGTTTGTCAATCAAAAGTATAATTAATTCCACCATTAAAATAAGTTGAATTATCTTCCTTAATAAAAATAACTTTAACTTTATTTTTATTAATTAATTTAAAATTCAAAAAATATTTCATGAAACCCCCAGCTCGCATTAAAGTTTCGTGATAACTCTAAGCTTAGCACTTCTAGATCTTTTGTTTTCTAAAAGTTCTGTTTTGGAAGGCTTAGTTTGTTTTATCAAATAATGCTTCTCCTCCATGACGGGCATTTTGGTTGGCATTAAATTAGCGATTTGTTTTTTATAAAAATCTTTTACAATTTTATCTTCAATTGAGTGGAAAGTTATAACTGCCAGACTTGCATTTTTCTTTAACAAAGAAAGAGCGTCTTCGAGCATAACTTGTAGTGAAGCTAATTCATTATTAACTTCGATTCGAATTGCTTGAAAAACAGCTTTAGCAGGGTTCTTGCTTCTTAATAATGCAGCAGGATAAGCGTTTTTTATCACATCCACAAGTTCTAATGTCGTTGAAATTGGACGTGCTGCTACGATGGCTTTCGCAACTTTTTTATGAAGTTTTACATCAGCGTATTTGAGTAAAAGCTCAGCCAATCTATCTTCATTATAATCATTAACAACATTAAATGCTGTTAATTCTTGTGTTTGATCCATACGCATATCCAAAGCCGCTTGTTTATTATAGCTAAACCCACGATCTGCTTGATCTACCTGCGGAGAAGAAATTCCTAAATCAGCAATAATACCATCTACCTCGTAAATACCAAATTCAGCCAATTTTGATTTTATATCTTTGAAATCACTTTTAATTAACTGATAATTAGAACCGATGCTACTGAGTCGAATGTTTGACTTTTCTAGTGCAAAATCATCCTTATCAAAAGCATACAATTTACCATTTTGTAGTTGGCTTAAAATTGCCGCAGAATGTCCACCCATTCCCAGAGTAAGATCTACATAAATACCATTAGGATTAATGTTTAATGCATCAATTGTTTCATGTAGTAAGACAGAATAATGTAATTTTGATTGTTCCATACTACTTATTTGAAATCTCCTGTGCTATATTAGCAATATCTTCAGAACTAAATTGTTTTTCGAATTCTTCAAAGCTTTCTTTCGATCAAAGTTCAATAATTGAACCTGCTCCGACGAAAACTACTGCTTTTGTAATGGATAGCTTTTCAATTAAATTTTTCGGAAGAGAGATGCGACCATGACTATCCAGCGAAACTTCGACAGCGTTACCTAAAATAAGACGAGTAAGAATTCTAATCTTCTTATCAAAATAACTCTTATCTTCTAGCATAGATATATATTTTTGAAAATTCTCCACAGATCTCAATTCGGCATTGCCGTCAAAACCCATGGTTATATAGAATTTTGATCCTAAAACATCTCTATAATCTGATGGAAGAACAACTCTTGATTTATCATCAAGGTTTCTAACGTGTTGTCCGTACATACCACTTCCTCCCACTATCCACCAATATTTTACATAAATTAAATAATAAACTAATAAAAAAGATAAAAAAACTTCCAAAACTGGAAATTTTTAAAATATTGCAAAATTATTGAGTTTCAACTTGATTAGTTTCTTCTTGTTCTTGATTGAATCATTTTAATGAAGTTGTAACATCTGAAATGTTGCCAATAATTGTAATACTATCATTAATTTCTAAATAACCGGAAGCAGTGGCCATGTGAGCACTACCATTTCTTTTGATTAAAACAATACTAATTCCATGTTCTGTTAACTTTAATTCACGAATAGGTCTTAAAGTTAAATCGACATTTTTTAGTTTAGTTGTTCCAATTACATAATTTGATTCAAATTCAAAAAGATTTTCTGTGTAATTAATGAAATTATTATTTGCCGCAATTAAAGCCGCTCTTGTTCCGGCTTCATGCTCAGGGCGAATAATTACACTAACACCAATTTGTTTTAAAACACGAGCATGACGCTCACTTTTGGCACGAGCGATAATATTTTTAACATTAAGTTCTAAAAGAGCTGCCACAATTTCGATATTGTCAGAAACCGCAACAACAACAGTCTCCATTTGATCAATTCTAATCCCTTTTAAAGCACGCATGTCAGCTGCATCTGCAATAACTACTCTTTGAACTTCATCGGAATAATTTTTTGCTTCTTCTTCGTTTTTATCAATTACTAAAATATTTTTTCCTAATTTAATTAATTGGTCAATTACAGCAGAACCAAATCTTCCTGTCCCAATTACAGCAATATCATTTTTGTATTTAACTTTCATATTCTCTCCTTCAAGTTAATTTAACCAATTGCAACATCACCTTCAACATATTCAAAATGTCTTGAATTATTTTTCTTACGTTTTCAAACAAGTAAAGTTGAAGAAATACCAAATTGACCAATAAACATAATTACAATTAATGTCATTTTAGCTCAAATATTTAAATATCCTGTTAATCCTGTTGAAAGGCCAGTTGTTCCAAAAGCACTAGCAATTTCAAAAAGAACAGAACCAACCCCGAATTTCTTATAAGTTTCAGAAACGTCTGCACCTAAGACTCTATGACTACTTAAAGTTGTAGCAGCAATTAAAGTTCCGATAAATAAAATTAAAAACGCAATACCAATAATGTGAGAAGCCATTGAAACTGTATCTTTATTAATTGCACGCTTGAAAATCCTTACTCTTGGTCAACCTGCAAAAATTGAATAAAGCGAAAGTAAGAAAACAGCAAAAGTAGTTGTTCGAATTCCTCCACCTGTACTTGCTGGCGAAGCACCTATAACCATCATAATTGTATAAATTGATAAGCTCGGATGAGTTAAGTCAGAAAGGTTAATTGTAGCAAAACCAGCACTTCGAGTTGATAAACTTGTGAAAAAGACTGCAAAAAATTTATTTCAATTGTCTCCATAATATAAATATTTCTTTAAGTATAAAGTATCACCTTTAAAATGGAAATTACTTGCACGTAATTTAGCATATAAAAATTCAATTTCATCTTGTGGCTTTTGTGTGTCTGCTTTAAGAGCTGGTAAATAAATTTTATTTCATAAACTATTTTCAGAAATGCTTGTAACTTCGAAAAGTAAGCTTGAAATAAAACCTAAAAGAAAAATAGCGAGATAAAAACTTAGTGAAATTTTGGTAAATAAAGAAAAACGATAGTGACTTGCTTTTTTACGTTTGTGATGTAAGATAAAACATCTAAAATCATAAATAACAGGATATCCAATTCCACCAATAATTAATAGAATAATAAAGCAAAATTGTAAAAAGTAGTCACTATAATATGGCATTAATGATTTTCCTGAAATGATGTCAAATCCAGCATTATTAATTGCTGAAATTGTGTGAAAAATTCCAAAACGTAAAGCTAATTGAAAATTTCCTTTTGGATTAACATATTCACCTTTTAAATCTTCCAAAATTCACTGCGTTGCTTTTACATCTGTAAAATAAAAATAAAGAGTTAAGATAATTGAAAAAATAAAAATTACAATAAAAAGAAATTTAACAGATGAAATAATTAATTTAGAAGTCTTGCGTTCTTCGGTGCTTCCTCTTTCGGTTTGAAGAACCATCATATCACCCATTGAAAATGATTTTTTCTTAAAAATATAAGTAATAATAAAAAACTTAAATGCAAAGACACCAATTCCACCAACTAAAATCAAAATAGCAATAATTGCTTGGCCAAACATATTCCAGTGTTCAAAAGTATTTTTAACAACCAAACCAGTATCGCTAAATGCACTAGCTGTTGTGAAAACAGCATCAACATAACTAATGCGATCAAATTGATTAATATTTTGAGTTCATGGTGAATAAAGTAATAAACTAGAAATCAAAATAATTAAAAAATAAACTAATAAAATGTATTTTAATTTTGAAATATTGCCACGTCAATATCAAAATTTTTTAAAAGCTGATTTGATCTTGCGTCCAAATTCTTTCATTTTTATACTATCTGTTTGCAAAATAGCTCTCCTTAAAAATTACTATAAAGTAAGTCGATTAATATTATAAATTTATTTTATGACTTTCTTTAAAAAAAGAGAATAACTTAATAAAAAAAGCAACTAATAAACTAGGACAGAAAAAATTAACAATTTATCAAATTGGATAGCCCCATACTATATTCGTATGGGGTTTTTCAATTTAGACATGATTGAATTCTAAATTTATTGTATCAATTAACATAATTAGATATTACTTTTTCTAGTTCACTCAAAGTCATAGCTTTGATATTTAAATCTCTAATTAATTCAGTTTTTAAATTTGAAAATCAATATTCCACAACTCTATTATCTAAACTATTTCCTACTTTTGAAAGTGAAATTATTCCACCTTTATTTTCAATAAAATGAGAAAAATCATCAGATGTATAAGTTGAGCAATGATCTGAATGTAGTATAAAACTTTTTTCAAAATCCACATTTTCAAATGTTTTGTAAATTAATTTTGAATCATTAAATTTGGAAAGAGAAAAACTAATTATTTCTTTAGTTTTATGTTTAATCACTACTGAAAGATAAACATTATTGTTTATCGCATCTTTTGTCGCTGGGAGATATGTTACATCGGTAGCATATATATTTCTGTTATATACATCGTTATAATCTCTATTCACAATGTTTTCTTTTATGACAGATGTGTTCTTTACTTCTTTTAATTTTTTTCTTTTTCTTATATTGCAAAATAAACCTAAGGCATTCATATATCTTCCTAGAGTTCTTTCGTTTATGTCTATTTTATAGTGCTTTAAGATAAAATATTTTAATTTTTGTCTACCATATTTAGATCTATTTTGTTTAAATGAATCAATAATCAAGTCTTGGTACTTTATTTTTCTGGATTTATTTTTAGGAGCAAAATTATTTCTTTTATGTTTGGATATTGTTTGTCTACAAAGATACAACAAAATAGCAAGTTTATACGAAGCCATATTAATATGTGATGCCTCTTGAACTTTCTCTGTTTTAAATTTATCTTTTGTAATTTCTCTATATCTTTTTGCAATTTCAATTAAATCTTCTCGTGTAAAAATGTCTCAATTTATATCTTGTTCTTTCACTTTTCTTGACCTACCGGTTCCAGGCTTTCTTGGTTTTTTATTCATATTACAATTATAATGTTTTAATATTCCTCGTAATCTTGCTTTCACATATTTATCTTTTGCTTTTGCACCATATTTATACATAAGTTCAATTGCATACTTTTTGCCTAATTGAAAAAATGTATTATAAATTTCTTTTTCTTGTTCTTCTGTAAAATGTTTACCCATTTTTTCTCCTTTAAAAATATAAAAAATTAACATTCGAAGGAATGTTAATTTTTATTGTCCTAGTTTACTAATGTTGCTAATTTTCAAACACATTATTATTTGTCATCTTTAGCGTTTTGCATTGAACGCATAATTTGTCTAATTTGTGTTTCACTTGCTTTTCTACCCATTTGATTAAACATTACTCTAATCATTTTTTCTGTAATTGGTGGGTTTTCTTTAATTTGTTTTTCGAACATTCTTTTAGAAAGTAAGAATGTTACAAGAGCTGTAATAATTACAACCCCAATTACGACGAAAATAATCATTAAAGAAAATTCAAGTGTCCCTAATGTTACTCCACCTTTTGAACTTGCTTCTTCTGCTAAATGAGAAACATTTGTAATCATATTTCTACTCCTTAATTTATCATCTATTATTAAAAATTATATATGAAAGTGCAAAAATTATTTATATTTAATCTCTAAGTAACTCTCTGGTGAAAACTCTTTGCAAAAATGCACTAATAAATCTTTAGCGGCTAATAAATCACTAATTGCACATACTCCAATTGGACTATGTAAATATCTTTGTGGCAATGAAATTGTTAAAGTAGCAGCTCCGCCTTTAGCAAATTGTAATTCATGAGCATCAGTACCACCACCCATAGCAACAAAACGATAAGCTGGAATTTGGTGTTTGTGAGCCACTTTTTCAAAGTTTTGAATTAATTTAGTATCCATCAAAGTCCCACCATCTTTATATCTTAAAGCGGCACCTTTAAAAAGAGCAGTAGTTCCTTGAATTGTACCAACTGTATCATGACTAGAAGTTGTATCTAAAGCAATTGCGACATCAGGATTAATTAAAGCAACCGAGCTACGAGCTCCCCTAGTTCCAACTTCTTCTTGAACAGTTCCGACTAAATATAAATCAATATCTAATTCCTCTGATGCTAAGTCTTTTGCAATAAATTCTAAAACAGTCACTCCTGCTCGATTATCCATCGCTTTTCCACCAACTAAATCAGGATTTTTAAATAAAATTGTTTCACCTGATAAATAAACACGATCACCTGGTTCAACACCTGCATTTGTAGCTTCTGCTTCGTTTTTAAAACCAAAGTCGGCATAAATTTCATCACTTGTAATTGCTTTCGAAACTTTGTCACGTTCCATAATGTGAATTGAAGTGTGGCCAAAAACACCTAAGTAAGTTTTATTAGAACTAGTAATTAATTTAGCCCTAGTACCAACAATCACAGTTGGTCAAATTCCACCAATTGGAGAAAGTAATACTTGACCTTGTTTTGTAATTGAACGGACAATGTAGCCAACTTCATCCATATGAGCTGCAATCATTACTTTTGGTGCATTTGGGTTCTTTGATTTTTTATGCAAAATTAAAGAACCCAATTTATCACGTGATACTTCATAGCCTAAACTTGCTACTTTTCTAAGTTCATCAGCAACAGGTTCCTCATAACGTGACATACCTTCAATTTCTAAATAAGTAATCAAACGATTTTTAAATTCTGTTATTTTATCCATAATTCCTTCTTTTTTTAAGATTTTAAATAAAATAAAATGTCATTAAAGACATTTTATTATTTTGAAGATTGATTAAAGTGAGTAAACATCAAGAATTTTAATTGTAAACTTCTTAGGTGCTTCCACTTCTGCTTGCTCACCTGGTTTTAATCCTAACATCGCAACAGCAAGTGGGCTTTTGTTTGAGATTTTACCTTCAAACGGATTTGAATCATGAGAACCCATGATAACAACTTCCATTTCTTCTTTTGTTTCTAAATTTACAAACTTAACTCTTGAACCAATTCCAACAGCACCACTTGCATCGTTTTTAATAATAACAGCTTGATCGATATATTTTTCTAACTCTGAGATTCTACCTTCAATTTGAGCTTGTTTTTCTCTAGCTGCATCATATTCAGCATTTTCACTAAGGTCACCTTGTGCACGTGCTTCTTTAAGAGCCGCTTGCACAGCAGGACGTTCAACGTTAACTAAATGCTCGTATTCTTTTTTATATTTTTCTAATGTTTCTTGCGAAACATACATTTTATTATCATTAATATTTGACATACAACTCCTTATGAGATCATTATTTGTAATTTTACTACATATGTAGATTAATTAATTTCTTTTTTCACAATAAAAAGAATTTTAGTTCCAAAATAACTTATTTCATGTTGAATTTTTGAAAATGCTAAATGTTTTAAAAGTAATTTTAATTCACTTTTTTTAAAATTAGTAATTTTAATAGCAATCATTCCATTATGGTTTAATAACTTGAAGTAACGATCATAAAGATCGTTTAAATTTTCGCTTGCACTAAAAATTGCAACAAAATCTAAATTTTCATTTTGATGAGGCACAATTTGCTTATTTAAATTTAAATCAGTTTGTAAACGAGCTTGATTATATCTTTCAAAATCAAAACTTTCTAATTCATAAAATAAAGGATTTTGAGTTGTTTGAGAAATTCATCCAAATGAATAAAGGTCCTGACTAATAACAAGAACTTGTTTGTAATCATTTTGATAAATTGTATTAATCATACCTTCAACATCATAATCATTTTCTTTAGAATTAAAGTAAGATTTTAAATTTAAAGGTATAACTCCAATATTATTACGCAGCGATTCGATTTTAATGATTGCTTCTTTCATTGCTTTTTTGTCATATTTTTTGCGGAGCATTCGTGCTCAAATATGAATTCCTATATAGAAACTCAAAGCAAGAACAACAACTACAATTGCACTAATAATTAAAATAGTTGCAGTTGTTGAACTCATTTCTTTATTTGAAGCAAGATTATGAACAAATACTTTCATTAATACTCCTTTAAATTATTGAATCCGACCATCTTTAAGCAAATCTCATTTATTTTTATAGTACTCTAAATAATCTTGCAAAATAATTTGAGCAGCTAATTTATCTTTATGATTTTTGCGTTTTTGACGAGTTAAACCAGCATTAAGCATCACTTCTGTTGCTCTTTTGGTTGAATATTGCTCATTGACAAGCATAACAGGTAAGTTAAAACGCTCAATTAGTTTTAAACGAAAAGCCTCAACCATTAAAGTTCGTTCGCTTTTATCACCACTAATTTTTAAAGGGTAACCTAAAACTATTCCGTCAATTTTGTTATTATAAACACTTAAATAATGTTCCACTTGTAATAAAGCTTGTTCAAAATCATTTTCAGAAAAATGATAATTTTCTAGTGATGTTGCAATAATTTCGTCTAGGTCAGTGATTGCAAATCCACAAGTTTTTGTCCCTAAGTCTAAACCAAGTTTTCTCATTCTAAATCATTTTCTAAGAAATTCAAAATTTCTTGTTCTTGTAAAGAGTTTGCTAATTTACCCATTGATAAAATTGCATTTCCTCCACCACGTCCGTTAAATTTTGTAAAGATTTTTTGAGCAAGTGTATTTGAATTAATCTCTTTAGAAGCAACAACTAAAAGTGGATTGTTTCCTGTTGAAAGACAAATAATAATTGCATTAGAATATTTTTCCCTTAAAGTTGAAGCAACTGTTTTAATATGCTGAGAATCTAAATTGAAATTAAGGTAAACTTGGTGATTTTTGATATTGAGGAAATCTACTTCGTCATAATCAAATTCAAAACTATTTAATTTTTGTTTATTTAAAGCTTTATTATCTTCCTTCAACTTTTCTAAAACCATTTTAAGATAACTAAGAGCAAGTTCTTTATCGCTTGGAATTTCTAAGTCAAATTTATAATTTGAATCTACTTTCTCATTTTTTTCAATTGCACGATTAACTTCGATTAATAATTTATCAGTTTCATTTTCTAAAAATTCATCAACAATTTCATTTGATGAGATTGCTCTAATTCTATATACTCCGGCAGCTTTTTTCTCAACATTAGTAATTTTAAAATTCTCTAATTTAGCTGTATTTGAAAGGTGAGTTCCACCACAAAGATCGGCTGTAATTCCGTCGAATTTTACAATTCTAACTGAATTTGGATCCATGTATTCTGCTTCTTCTAAGGTCATAATTGCACCCATATCTTGTGCTTGCTTAGTTGTCATATTTAAATAACTACGTGAAGCATCTTTTTTAATATACTCACGAACTAAATTTTCAATATTAGCGATTTGTTCATCACTAGGTTTTGTGTCCGCTGGTAAGTCAAAAGTTAAACGTTCTTCATTATTATCAGATCCAAGTTGTTTGATTTGTGGACCTAAAATTGTTCTTAAAGCTGAAAATAAAAGGTGAGTTCCTGAGTGATTTCTTTCAAGACCAAGACGAATTTTTTCGTCAACAAAACATTCCACCAAATCTGTTGAATTAATTTTTCCTTCTAATTTATGAATGTGATTTCCGAATTTGTCTTTAAAAACATCTAGAATAATAATCTTATTACCATTTTGTAAAAGATATCCTCGATCGTGTTTTTGTCCACCACTAGTTGCATAAAAAGGTGTTTTTTCCAAAATTGCAAAGCTAACTCCGTTTGCCTCACTAATTTCTTTTTCAGTATCTAAAAGATAAAGAATTTTTGTTTGATTATGAGTATATTCATATCCAATAAATTCATCAACTTTTGCCTTAATTAAAGTTAGTGAATTAATAACTTTGTCCATACCTGATACTTTTGAATTTCTTGATGCTTCTGAATGTTTTTCACGAGCTAATTCAAAACCTTCTAAATCAATTTGGATACCTTTTTGAGCTAAAATTTCTGATGTTAATTCAACAGGAAATCCATATGTTTCAAATAATTTAAAAGCAAGATCTCCTGGAAATTTAGAATCTGAATCTGTTAGATATGAATTTAAAATTTCTTTACCATTTTCAATTGTTTTACTAAATGTCAATTCTTCATCATGAATAATTTTAGCTATTGGAGCTGAATCATATTCAAATGGTAATCTTTCTTTAACAACTTCAACTAATTTATATAAAAATGGTTCGAAAATTTCTAACTGCATTGCTTTATAAACGCTTCTACGGATTAATCTTCTTAAAATATATCCTCTTCCAACATTTGAAGGTTTAGCTCCATCAGCAATTGCATTAACAACAGTTCTCATGTGATCTGCGATAACTTTAAAACATGAATTAATTTCTGTTTGCTTTGGATCATTGACAAAGTAATTATTAATTTCGTATCTATAACTTGTGTATTTTTCAATTTCGTGAATAATTGGTAAAAATAAGTCTGTATCAAAATTTGTTGGAGCATCTTGCATAATTGAAACAATTCTTTCAAGTCCTGCACCAGTATCAATATTTTTTTGTTTTAATTCTGTATATTCACCTTCACCATTTGAGTTATAAGTTGAAAAAACAATGTTTCAAATTTCAATGTAACGATCATTTTCTAAATCTTTTTGTAAAAGTTCAATTCCTCTTGAATCATATTTTTCACCACGATCATAGAAAATTTCGGTATTAGGTCCACAAGGTCCTGCACCAACTTCTCAAAAATTGGTATCTTTGGTCCCTGGAATCATGTGCTCTTCGCTAACTCCATGTGACATTCACATTTGTTTAGTTTCAAGATCTTCGAAGTAATATGTAAAATATAATTTTTCTTTATCTAGTTTTAAAACTTCGGTTAAAAATTCATAAGCAAAATCAATTGCTTCTTTTTTGAAATAATCACCAATTGAGAAATTACCTAACATTTCAAAAAAAGTATGGTGTCTAGCAGTTATTCCGACATTTTCAATATCATTTGTACGAATTGCTTTTTGTGAATTAGTTAAACGTTTTGATGGTGCTATTTTTTTTCCTGAAAAATAATCTTTTAAAGTAGCAACACCAGAGTTAATTCACAAAAGTGATGGATCATTTTGAGGAACTAAGCTCTTGCTTGGAACAATCATGTGATTTTTTGACTCAAAAAATTTTAATCACTTTTCTCTAATTTCTTTTGAATTCATTATAAATACCTTCTATCTAATTAAATATATGTCAATTGTTTATCATCAAAATAAATTTTTTCAATAACTGCACCACCGATGCATTTTTCACCATCATAAAGAACAACTTGTTGTCCTGGTGTTACAGCTTGAGCTTTTTCTGGATAAAAAATTCTAATTTCGTTGTTTGGAAGCAACTCAACATTTACTTTGATATCTTTTTGTCTATATCTAAATTTAGCTGTTAAATTATTAGGATCATAATCAGTGTTATTGAGATTTAAATTACTTGCTAACAAATTGTTTGATTCTAAGTAGTCAATTCGAGAATTTGGAGCAACATAAAGAATGTTTTTGTGCACATCATGTCCGCAAACATAATATGGTTCACTCATTCCGCCTAAATTAAGACCTTTTCTTTGACCAATTGTGTAATAAAAACAACCAACATGTCTTCCGATAATTTTGTTTGTCACAATATCAACAATGTCACCATCTTGAGCGGGAATGTAGTTTTGTAAAAATTGACTAAAATTTCTTTCACCAATAAAACAAATTCCAGTTGAATCTTTTTTATCAGCTGTAATTAATCCTTGTTCTTGGGCGATTTGACGAATTTCTGATTTTTCTAAATTCGCTAATGGCATAATTACTTTCGAAAGTTGCTCGTGTGTTAATTGTGATAAAAAATAAGTTTGATCTTTGTTTTGATCTTTTGCACGATAAAGATGTCCGTTTTCAACTTTAGCATAATGACCCATTGCAATATAATTTGCTTTCAATTCATTAAAAGCGTATTTAGCAAAAGCATTAAACTTAATGTATTTATTACATAAAATATCAGGATTAGGAGTTCGACCTTTTTTGTATTCTTCGATAAAGTTTTCAAAAACATTATCTCAGTATTCTTTAACAAAATCAACTCTTTCTAATTTAATCCCTAATTTATTTGCAACTGCCAAAGCGTCTTGGTAATCTTGTTCTTGCGGACAAACATCTTGCGAAATTTTATCATTTCCTAAGATATCATTATTTAAAAGCGAATCTCAATTACGCATGTATAAACCAACAACTTCGTAACCTTGTTGTTGAAGAAGAAAAGCAGCAACTGACGAATCAACTCCACCAGACATTCCTATGACAACTCTTTGTTTAGTCATTTAGACCCCCTAATTTTTAACAAAAAATAAATTATTATAGATAATTTATTGAAATTATAAAATTTTTAAAAAAAGTTCAAAACTTAAAACTACTTTTTTATCGATTTTTTTGCATCGGGATAAAATGATTGCTAAATTTTGCTTTTTTAATAAAAAGATTAAAATTATAGTACATGAAAAGAGGGTGTAATGAGTTTTTTTCAAAAATTATTTAAAAACAATCAACAAAATGATCAATTATTTTTACCTTTGCAAGGCCAAATTAAAAACCTCCAAGAATTAAATGATGATGCTTTTTCAACTGGTGCTTTGGGAGATGGTTTTGCTATCGAATTAAGTGAAAATAAAGAATTAACTGTTCTTTCTCCTATTAGTGGAGAGGTAGAATTAATTTTCCCAACCAAGCATGCATTTGATATAACAACCAAAAATGGTAATAAAGTTTTAATTCACATTGGAATTGATACTGTTAATCTTGATGGAAAAGGGTTTCAACCTTGTGTAAAAATAGGTTCAAAAATCAAACACGGTCAAGAACTTGTTAAAGTTAACTTCGCAGAAATTGCAAATGCCGGTTACAAAACAGATGTAATTGTATTAGTTTTACCAGAAAGCGGTAATTATCAGCTAGAAAAATTGACATCTAATTCTAGTGATTTTCAAGAACCAATTTTTGAAATTATCAAGCAATAAAAAATCAGCTAATCTAAACTAGGACAATAAAAATTAACATTCCTTCGAATGTTAATTTTTTATATTTTTAAAGGAGAAAAAATGGGAAAACATTTTACAGAAGAACAAGAAAAAGAAATTTATAATACATTTTTTCAATTAGGTAAAAAGGATGCGATTGAACTGATGTATAAATATGGTGCAAAAGCAAAAGATAAATATGTGAAAGCGAGATTACGAAGAATATTAAAACATTATAATTTTAATATGAATAAAAAACCAAGAAAGCCTGGAACCGGTAGGTCAAGAAAAGCGAAAGAACAAGATATAAATTGAGACATTTTTACACGAGAAGATTTAATTGAAATTGCAAAAAGATATAGAGAAATTACAAAAGATAAATTTAAAACAGAAAAAGTTCAAGAGGCATCACATATTAATATGGCTTCGTATAAACTTGCTATTTTGTTGTATCTTTGTAGACAAACAATATCCAAACATAAAAGAAATAATTTTGCTCCTAGAATTAAATCCAGAAAAATAAAGTACCAAGACTTGATTATTGATTCATTTAAACAAAATAGATCTAAATATGGTAGACAAAAATTAAAATATTTTATCTTAAAGCACTATAAAATAGACATAAACGAAAGAACTCTGGGAAGATATATGAATGCCTTAGGTTTATTTTGCAATGTCAGAAAAAGAAAAAAACTAAAAGAAGTAAAGAATACATCTGTCATAAAAGAAAACATTGTTAATAGAGATTATAATGATGTATATAACAGAAATATATATGCTACTGATGTAACATATCTTCCAGCGACAAAAGATGCAATAAACAATAATGTTTATCTTTCAGTAGTAATTAAACATAAAACTAAAGAAATAATTAGTTTTTCTCTTTCTAAATTTAATGATTCCAAATTAATTTACAAAACATTTGAAAATGTTGATTTTGAAAAAAGTTTTATATTACATTCAGATCATTGCTCAACTTATACATCTGATGATTTTTCTCGTTTTATTCAAAATAAAGGTGGAATAATTTCACTTTCAAAAGTAGGAAATAGTTTAGATAATAGAGTTGTGGAATATTGATTTTCAAATTTAAAAACTGAATTAATTAGAGATTTAAATATCAAAGCTATGACTTTGAGTGAACTAGAAAAAGTGATATCTAATTATGTTCATTGATACAATAAATTTAGAATTCAATCATGTTTGAATTGAAAAACCCCATACGAATATAGTATGGGGCTATCCAATTTGATAAATTGTTAATTTTTTCTGTCCTAGTTTAATCTAGCTGATTTTTAATTTTTAAATTGTGCAAATAAATCTTCAATTTCTTCACTATCTAGTTCTTCGATTTGATCATCAAAAGAATAAGGTGAAGTAGGTGTTTGTGAAAAACGATCTAATAGTTCTATTGCACCACCATTATTAATTCATGTATATTGGATTTTTCTTTATCTAATAAATTTGCAATAACAGTTTTTAAAGCTCCAGTTCCTTTACCTGTTATAAAAACTAGTGAATCAATTTGATTTTTTTGAAATTCTAAAAGATGTTGATAAGCAATAATTACTGCTTCATCAGTTTCAAGTCCATGTAAGTCTACTTGTTTTGATCTCATTTTTGAATTTTAACTCCTGCTAATTTTAAGATTTCTAATGCACTAGTTTGAAAAAAGCTTGCTTCATGATTTGGCCCATCATAAGTGCTCACCATTTCTTCATAAATAATAACTTCATTATCTTTTTTTGACTAAGTAAATAACCTTTTAAAGATAAAGCAAATTGCATGACACAGATATCAGTGCAACATCCTGTAATAATAATTTCTTGATAATTTTGTCAAAGATCGCTTAGAACATTAAAAAAACCATTGGTAGTTTGTTTGGTAAATCAGGATAAAAAAATTAGACACATTCCAAAAAGAAAGGAGTGCGTCTTTTTTATGCGTTTAAAACAATTTACAAAAGAACAAAAATTAAAATATATCCACATTTACCAAAAAGAAGGTTTTGAAATAGCGATTATAACTTTTGTTGAAGATTTTTGAGAAAGATATCAAATCATAAAACAAAGAAAAGAGGGTAAGCATGAGAATCCTTATAGAAGAGCGAAAGCTTTATTAAAGAGTTGGATAAAAATATATAATTTCAACATGAATAATTTAGAAAGTAAATCAGGTAAAAGTAAAAAACCTAACTCAGGAAGAAGAAAAAGAGTTAGCATCAATGAATTGTGTGAGGAAGATAGAGATCTTTATCAGGATATTATGGAAGAAATTTTGGAAGAAAGAGGAGTAAAGCAACAAGAAATTTTTGAAAAAATTAGAAAAAGAAAAGAAGAAAAAAGTAAACAATTTAGAAATATTTCAAAAATTTCATTAGTTTTGAAATTAAATCGAACTTCTTTTTATTACTCTTGTTCTAAGAAAGAAAAAATTGACAAAAAGAAATATATTGATCATGAATTAATTAATTGAATTAATTTAGAAGCTAAAAATTCTAATTTTGTTATAGGAAGAGATAAACTTTATCAAAAATACTTATTAACGCACCAAAAAAGAATTTCTTCATATTTATTTAGACTAAATTATGAATTTAATCAATATAAATCAAGAGCATATCAAAAGAAAAAATCAAAGAAAAACAAAGAGGTAAAATTCTCTAGAATCTGAGCATCAGATTTAGTTCAAGGAAATTTTAAATCAAATTATTTTGGTGAAAAATTACATGCAGATATTAAATTTATTAAAACAAAAGAAGGAATGAGATTTCTTCATGTTATCACCGAAACTTTTAGTAACACTGTTTTAAATTGAACTTTATCGGATATAAGAGATTCTGCATCTACTATAAAGCTTGTTCAAGATACTCTTGATAAACATCAAATCAAACCTACTATTTTTCATTCAGATCACGGAATTGAATATGCAAATTTTGCCTTTTCTAAATTTTTAAAAAATGTAAATACTAAACAATCAATGTCTCCAAAAGGTAATTCATTAGCAAATAGACCTTCCGAATTTATTTTTGCATTAATTCAAAGAGAATTATTAGATTTTTATGAAACTGATAAAATGTTAGATAGCGAAGTGAATTCAATCATATCTAAATATTTTTCTTGATATAACTTCGAAAGACCTCAATCAAATTTAAATTGAAAAACGCCGCATGGTTTTTTAACACATGCGACGTTAAGTGTCTAATTTATTTATCCTAATATAGGTAGTTTGTTTGGTAATTTTTCTTTTAATTAAATTTTTAAGCTCATCAACAACTTCTGCTTCGTATGTTCCGCTAAGACAATGCGGAGGATAAATGGTCATTTCCGGATCATTTAAACTATGTGAATCACATAAAAATAAATTATCATCACCTTGAAGAAGAAGATTTTTAATTTGAGGAATAATTTGTGCAATTCTCTTATCGCTAAGTGGTCCTTGAAAACAAAAACCATTAAGCATATCAATTACAACAATTAATCTTTTATTACTTGACATTTTGGACAAAAACTTGTTCCTCGACCATTTGGTTTATAGTCTAATTTAATTTTCACAATCTCTACTTCTTGACATCTAGGACAAATTGTTCCAGCTCTACCATAAGCTTTCAATTGATCTTGGAAAGTTCCGTTTGCTTCATTAACTGATTGATAGGTATGAACGCTACTTCCACCGTGTTTGATGCTTTCATCCATAATTTCATGAGCATATTTTAAAATTGTTTGAAGCTCTTGTAAAGAAATTTTGTTGCATTTAGTCATTGGATGTACTTTAGCTGCAAAAAGAGCTTCATCAACATAAATATTTCCAATTCCTAAAACTAATTTTTGATCTAATAAAGCCGTTTTAATACTAATTGTTTTACGTTGTAATTTTCGAAAAAGAAGTTCAGCGTTTGTCTCGCCAGGTAATTTACTTAATGATTTAATTTCTTCAAGACTTCTTTGATCGCTTGGTAAAATCAATTCAAAACCACCAAATTGACGAGCATCATTATAAATCATCACTTTGTCATTAGTTAGATAAAAGTAAACATAATTATGAATATTAATTTTAGAAATTTGAGCTTCTCTATAATCACAAACATAATATTTTCCGGCCATTCTAAGATGTGACAAAATTCTATAATGATCACTAAGAATAAATTCAATAAATTTACCTGTATTTTTTACTTCTAAAATTGTTTTATTACTAAGCTGAGTTTCAAATTCTTTTTGAGTTGTATTGTGGATAAATTTAGGATTACGAACTTCAATTTTAAGAATTGTTTCGTTTCTAACTAACTTATTTAAACTTCGTGTTACCACGGTTACTTCTGGATATTCTGGCATACTATTATTTTAACATAAAATATTTTTAACCCTTAAAAATAGGCATCCTTGTCTTTTCTAGACAAAAAATAGACACATTCTCTTTCGAATGTGTCTTATTGATTTTTTGTTTTATTATTTAATGTTTATTTGATCAATTTCCTTTTTGAAATTGATCAGTATAACGATGTGATTATTTTTTATTTAAAAATGAAATCGTTTTAAATAAAACTCCTAAAATTAAGAACCCAAAGTAAATAACAATAACTACATAATTTGAAGTTTCAGCTGGTTCACCATATATTTGTGGGAAAAAGAAACTTAAAATTAAAGTGATAATTAAAACAATATCGAATAAATAGTAAAGTTTTTCTCAAAGGGGAATCTTGGTAATGATTTTTTTACGATCTAAAATTAAAGCAACAATAAATGTACAAATATCTTCAACTAAAAGAGCAATTCCGTTTGCTATGATTGCTGTTTCAAAAAATTTATCTTGTTCATCAGGTTTGCTAGAACCTAGAAAAATATTCATAATTCAGAAAATAACCATGGTAATTAAGGTGATAATTGTTGTAAATCAAATCGCATTTGAAAATTCACCTCTACGATTTCTTTTGGTTAAAAAACTAAATAAATGACCATCTTCTGCAATTGGAACTAATTTACGAGCAGTCGCAATACTTAAAGTTACTTTCGAACCAACATCATTTGATAAATAACCTAAAATAAAAAGTATTGTACCGATAATTCCAAAAACAGAATAAACAGCAATTAAACCTTTTTCGGTTTTAACAATAGCAAAATTTAAAAGTAAAGTATAAACAATAAAATAGAAAACTAAAACAAATGCAAACGCAATTAATAAAATTTTTCTAAAACTTTTAAATTTAACATCTTTAACCATGGCTGATACATCTTCTGTCCCTGCGAAAGCATAAACAAAAAGAAGTGCGTTTGACATAATTAATTTAGGTGTGATTTTGTCTTTGCTTGATTTTCTTTGAATTTTATTAAATTAGTTGAAAAATCATTATGAGCACTAATTGAGTAAATAAGAATTAAAAGACCTAATAAAAGAACAAATCACTTCACTAAACTTGCATAATAAATAATATTCTTACTGCTTTTTAATCCAATTGTAGAAATAAAAGTTAAGAAAATAAAGAACAGTAAAGCAAAAGCTCTGATTAATCAAACATATAATTGGTAATGTTGTGAATCAGGATTAAGTAATCCAATTAATGTTGATGCTAAAAAGAGCGGTGAAATTGCTGAAAGAATTGGGGTCTGAATAAATTGATTTCATCCAACAAAGAATGAAAAATTTCTCACAGCCTTACTTTCAATAATTCTATTTGTAAAAACTAGGCTTTGGCCTGTATTGATGTGCTTGGCGAAAGTATATGAACCACCATAGTGTTCTTTAAAACTATTGCTTAGTCTTGAAAAAACTAATGAAATACCAAAAACAACTGTGGCAGCAATGAAGATTACTAAATAACCAAAATAATTAAATTTAGCTATAGATCCTATTGTTGTTAAAAAACCAACACCAATTACATAATTAATTGTAAAAAATGTGAAGCTTTTTTGAGTAAAATGCTTTTCTTGCATTTAATTATTTTTCATTCTTATCTTCGCTTTTATACACTACAACTTTTTTAGGTTGCTTATTTGCGAAAATAACATCAAAAATTTCTTTATAGTCATGAACAGGAATATAACTAATTGTTGATTTTATTTCGTCTGGTATATCTTGTAAATTCTTTTCATTTGAAGCAGGGATGAAAACTCTTGTTAATCCTTTTTGATTTGCTGCAAATGATTTTTCTTTTAGTCCGCCAATTTCAAGCACTTTCCCTCTTAGGGTAATTTCACCCGTCATTCCAATATCGCTTGGAACTCGTTGGTTTCGTAATGCTGAAATAAGTGCGGTTGTAAAGGTTACCCCTGCACTTGGACCATCTTTTGGAACTGCTCCTTCTGGAACGTGAATATGAATTGTGTGAGTTTCGAAATCAAATTCTTCAATTCCAAAAGTTTGAGCATTTGCTCTAACATAAGATAACGCAATTTGTGCAGACTCTTTCATAACATCTTTAAGTGAACCAGTTAATTTAATCTCTGGTTTTCCTTTAAAGACATTGACCTCAATTTGAAGTGATGAACCACCAAATGATGTATAAGCAAGACCGTTAACAATTCCTGGTACATCAATGATGTCTTTTTCTTCTTGTTTGAATTTAATAACTCCAAGAAATTCTAAAACATCCGCTTTCACTAATTTGTATTTTCTCATTTTTGGATGTTCCATTTTCTTCATAACGATTTTACGTGCGATTTTATCAAGTAAACGTTTAAGACCACGTACACCAGCTTCTTTGGTGTAGTGCTTAATAATAAATTCGATTAATTGATCGCTAATTTCAAGGAATTGAGGTTCTAAACTAGCTTGTTCAAGAACTTTTGGTAATAAATGGTTACGAGCGATATTGATTTTTTCACTCAAAGTATATGAAGAGAGTTCAATAACTTCGACACGATCTAAAAGTGGAGCAGGAATTGCTTCATAATAGTTCGCAGTTGCAATAAAAATTGCTTTCGAAAGATCGTATTCATGTTCTAAATAGTGATCTTGGAAATGTGTATTTTGTTCTGGATCAAGAACTTCTAACATTGCACTAGCTGGATCACCTTTCATGTCTGACTTCATTTTGTCGATTTCGTCAAGTAAAATAACTGGGTTAGAAACACCAACTTGGTTAATTCCTTTAATAATTTTTCCAGGCATTGCACCTACGTAAGTTCTTCTGTGACCTCTAATTTCGCTTTCATCATGAACTCCACCAAGTGAAACTTTAATAAATTTACGGTTTAAAGCATCAGCAATTGCTTTTGAAAGCGAAGTTTTCCCAACTCCTGGTGGACCAACTAAGGTAATAATCGGAACATTATTAAATGATTTTTTAGCTTCTTTTTCTTCTTTAAAAAGATTTAAATCAATTTCTAAATCATCTTTATAAGGTAACTTAGCTTCTTTTTCTTCTTTTTGAGTTTTAAGTTTTTTATTGATAATAACAGCCAAATATTCAAGAACTCTTTCTTTAACATTATCAAGACCATAATGGTTTGAATCTAATACTTCACGAGCATGTTCAATGTCAAGATGTTCTGTTTGAGTGATTCTTCATGGTAATTTTTTAAGAGTTTCAATGTAAGTTTTAGCCAAAGTGGCTTCCGGAGAAGCTTGCATCATTTCTGTAATTCTTTTACTTTCACTTGCAATAACATCTCTAACTGTTTTAGGATAAATATTTTTTAGTTTATCATCTTTAATTAATTTTGCATAGTCATCCTCAACAACTGGAGCGTTCATTTCTTCAAGCATTGATTGAATGATTTTGATTTTTTCACGTAAAAGAAATTCTTTTTGTTGTTCGTTTAATTTATTATTCATATTTTTTGTAATTTGAAATTCTGTTTGAATGTAATTTGAGATAAAAGCACTAATTTCTGTTAAAACTTCTAAAATATTAATTTTAGTTGGTGCTTCATTTGTAAATTTATTTTTATTTAAAATAAGAGGATTAACACTATTGATTAAAGTCATAACTAATTCTTTATCAAAACGCTCTTTATCCATAGCAATTAAACTATCATATTTAATTAAACTTGTTTTTAAATCATCAAATGATCAATTTCGTTCTTTTTGAGGATTGTATCTAAAAAAGATACTATTAATTTCGTTAATTAATGTTTGATCTTTTGTTGAACCAATTGATTCTTCAACAAATTTTAAAAATGTTGCGTATTCATTTTCTTGACTTGCAAGTTCATCATCTAGATTATTTTTTTCTAATGCAAAGAAGACCATCATTAACTCTTGTAAATTAATTTTGTTTGAAAGATTACCAAATTGTTCCTGAAGAACTAATTTTAAGTCACTTGGAATCATTTGGACATCAAATGAATTAATTGTCCCATAACCTAAAACTTTAATTTTTAAGTACCCTTCTTGTTTTTCAGCATCATAAACTCAATCCACTATTTTTGCATACTGAGCACGGAAATTTTTTTGATCTCAGTCAAGATTAGGTTTGAAAATTGCTCGAAAAGGTGCATCTACATTTTTATTTCTAAAAATTTCATTAAAAAAGTTAATGTATGATTCTTCGTAAACTGGAATATCAGCATATCCATCTTTATATAAATTAATCGGATCATCATAAACACAAAGTAAACCTAAAATATTATCACTTTGGGAAAGATAAATTTGATCTTGTTGTTGTTTAGGCATTATGCCTCCTTTTAATTATTTAATTACTAAATTAACAATTTTGTTTGGAACAAAAATCTCTTTAATAATTTGAGCATCACCAATTCATTTAGCTGCAGCTTGTTTTGCTAAATTTAAAATTTGGTCTTTGCTTAGATTTTTATCAACTGTTATTTCAACTCTAAATTTACCGTTAACTGAAATTGGGTAAGTTACAGTATCTTGTTCAAGAGCTTTTAAATCAATTGTAAAATCAGTTAAGTTTGTTAAATTAAAGTACTTCTCTGAAATTTCTCATGCAAAATGAGGTGTAAATGGTTCTAATAAATTAAGAAGCACATAAAACATTTCGGTAATTAATTCTGGTTTAGTTACTTTATCATAAGCATTTAAAGTTTCCATTGCTCATGAAACTAAAGTATTAAATGAATATTCATTAGCACGATTTTCGAAAACTTCTTGTTGTTTTTGCATACCTAAATAAAGTTTATATCTTGCTATTTTTTCATCTTGATTTAATTCTGAATTATTAATATTTTTAAAATCTAAATTTGGATTAATTTCAAAACTACGTTCATAAAGACGATTTAAAAATTTAAAACATCCATTAACACCAGCATCGCTTCATTCTAATTCTTTTTGTGGAGGTGCAGCAAAAAAGATAAACAATCTTGAAGTATCTGCTCCAAAATTATCGATCATTTTTGATGGTTCGACTGTATTACCTTTTGATTTTGACATTTTTGCACCATCTTTTAAAACCATACCTTGGGTTAAAAGATTATTAAATGGTTCTCTAAATGAAACTAAATTTAAGTCTGCTAAAACTTTTGTGAAAAAACGAGCGTAAAGAAGATGTAAAATCGCATGTTCAATACCACCAATATATTCATCAACTGAGTTTCAATATTCTAAATGTTTTGGTTCAAAAATCATTTCATCACGTAAATTTGTTGGGGTTGTATAACGAAGGAAATATCAAGAAGATTCAAAGAAAGTGTCTAAAGTGTCTGTTTCTCTTGTTGCTTTACCTTTACATTTTGGACAAGTTGTTTGCATTCATTCTGGATTTGTAGTAAGCGGATTTCCCTGACCTGTAAATTTAACATCAAATGGTAAGGTAATTGGTAAATGACGAATATCAGCAGGTAAAGTACCACAATTATCACAATGAACAAGTGGAATTGGTGTACCTCAATATCTTTGACGAGAAATTCCTCAATCTCTTAAATTAAATTTAGTTTCAACACTTAAATCTTTTTCTAAAATTAAAGCTTGTTTTGAATTTTCATCAAATTCGATTTGATTTGCTTCCATAAATGCTAAGTGTGTTTTATTTTCGCTAGAAATAATTTGAACTTGTTTGTTTGGATTATGTGAAGCAAAATCACAAACATAAACATTCATAATTTCCCCTGTCACTGGGTTTGTTGTGACAAAAGGAGTTGGTAAAGCTATTTTATGAGAGAAATCTTTGTTCGCAAAATGTTTGTTAATATCCTCAAGTAGCTCAATTTGTTCGGTAGTATAGTAATTTTGATTTTTAAGTTCTTCAACTAAAGAATGTTTATTAGAAAGAGCTAAATGTTTTCCGTTTAATAAATTTAAATAGTCTTTTTCGTATAAAGTTAAAGTATAAATTTCTTGATTAAGATTATTTTTTAAGCTTAAATCTAATTTAAATTCATTGCTTTTTCCAATTCAATTTTCTTGCATTGTTAAAACTTGTTGCGGTCAGTGACCTTCTAGTTTTTTAAGATCAGCAAGTAATTCATCAGCATAAGCAGTGATTTTAAGATAGTAAGTATCCATTTCTTTGATTGTTACATTTTGATCACAACGTCAACATTTTCCATCAATTACTTGTTCATTTGCAAGAACAGTATTATCGAATTCACACCAATTAAGTTGTGATTTTTTCTTGTAAATTAAACCTTTTTCTCAAAGTTTAATAAAAATGTATTGTTCTCATTTTGTATAGTTTTCATCACTTGTAATGCATTCATAATCTCAGGCAAATGAAAGACCAAGACGTTGAATTTCACGATCCATATCTTGAATATTTTTATATGTTCAAGTTCGTGGATGAATTTGGTTTTTAATAGCCGCATTTTCCGCCGGTAAACCAAAAGCGTCTCAACCAAATGGGTGCAAAACATTAAATCCTTTACGCCGTCAATAACGAGCAAGAGCGTCACCTAATGAGTAATTTCGCACGTGACCCATGTGGATTTTTCCACTTGGATACGGGAACATACTTAAAATATATTTTTTAGGTTTACTAAAATCTAAACTAGGTTCAAAATATCCAGTTTCAAGTCATTTAGCTTGTCATTTAGCATCAATGTGTTTAAAATCATATTTATTATTCATAAGAAACCTCACAGCTAATATTTGTGCTGGTTATAAGCAACAAAATGTTTAGAAAGAAATTGAGTTTTTAACTCAATTGCTAAAATTATGTTAGTTGCAACAATGCTAATTGCATAATTGCATAAATTAAAAATAAAATAAAGAGTAATTCAAGAACGAAAGTAATTTTCAATTCCTAAAAATGAGAAAGGCATTTTTTTCTTAGCTTCACTTAAACTAATTGAATCAATAATGCCGTAGAGATAAAAATAAATTAAATTAAAAAGAAAAGTATTTAAAAGGGCTAACAAAATTGAAGATAAAACTAAAGAAAGAACAAATGAAATTTGAATTTCAATAAACTCTCATTTAATAGTTCTTGCTCGTGGGATAATAAACCAAAAACTCTTTCTAAAAATGAAATAAAATGAAACAAAGAAAAATTGAGCAAGAGAAGCAATTGCAACACCTACAGAATGAACTCTAATATCACCAGGTGTAATTAATGCAATTGTAAGAAATTTAGTTGCTAAAAATAAAAGAAAATAACGATATCCTAAAAAGTAATAGCAAATAAAACCTAAGAAAAGTGAAAGGTTAAAGGTTAAAAAACCAAAGACTTTCAAAAAAGAAAGTCCATATTCGGTTAAAACTGCTATTGACAACAAAATAGCAACTAAAGCGATATTGATTGTTGTATAACCCTTATTTTTTTCATTTATTTTGTTCCAAAAATCCTATCACCTGCATCCCCAAGACCCGGAACTATGTAACCTTTTTCGTTTAACATTTGATCTTGTGAAGCAAGATATATTTGGAAATCTTGTCCAAATTCCTGCTCAATTTTTGTAACTGCACTAGCAACTCCGACCAAACAAACAAGTTGAATATTAGTAAAACCATCTTCTTGTAGTGCTTTAATTGCATCAGCAGCTGAATTTCCTGTTGCGAGCATCGGATCTAAAACAATTACAAGTGAATCCTTTGGAACATTAGGCATTTTGTAATAATATGCGGTTGGTTTAAGAGTTTCTTCGTCACGATACATCCCGATGTGTCCAACACGAGCTTGCGGCACTAAGTTTAAAATTCCATCCAGCATCCCTAGACCAGCTCTTAAAATTGGCACTAAAACAATTTCTTTATCAAAAGTTTGACCTTGATACTCTAAATTTAAAGCAGTAGTAATTTGGTAAGATTTTGTTTGATAATCACGGAGAATTTCATAAACCATTAAAGATGCAATTTCATTTAAATTATTACGAAAAATTAAGTGATCTGAATTTTTATCACGCATTTTTGTTAATTTAATTTGAATTAATGGATGATTAATGATTTTAAGCATTTTTAACCCCTACTTTCTCGTTATATAACTTGTTATATAAAATATTTTTTATATTATACCCATATATTGAAAAAATATGCTTTTTTTAAGAAAATAACTAAAAAATACTTACTTTATTTCTAAAAAATTTCAAGTTTTTAGTTTGCTTAAAAATAATAATTTTTAAAGAAAAATTCCCTTAATTGCAAAAGGGAATTTTAGTTTGAAATTTTAAACAGTTACTAGTGATACAACTTCTATTTGATCACCTAAAATTTTACGTCCATTAAGCTCAGCAAGTTCCAAAAGAACAACTACTTTTGTAACTGTCACACCTTGTGATTCAAGTAATTTAACAATTGCTTTAGTGGTTCCTCCTGTCGCAAGAACATCATCAACAATAACTGCTTTTTGTCCTTGTTTAACAAAACCTTCTTGAATTTCCAAGGTATTTGAACCATATTCTAAATCATAATTCATTGCAATAACTTTCCCAGGAAGTTTTTTAGGTTTACGCACCATAATAAATGGTTTTTTAAGAAATGCGGCAGCTGGTGTCCCAAAAAGAAAACCACGTGCATCAGGACCAACAATAATGTCTGCATCAGCACAATTTTTAGCAATTTGTTCAATTGTATAATGAAGAGCTTCACCATTTGCAAGTAATGGTGAAATATCTTTAAAGATAATTCCTGGTTTTGGAAAATCAGGAACATCACGAATTAATTTCTTAATATCCATACTATCCTCTTATTTTTAGTTGACACGAACATCTTGATAAAATTCTAAAACATCATCTTCTTCAATATCATTAAAGTCACGAATGTGTGTTCCAAAATCTTTACCTTTAACAACTTCTTTTGCATCATTTAATTCACGTTTTAATGAGTCAATAACACCTTCATGAATTAATTTTCCACGACGATAAACTTTAACTTTTGATTTTTCTTTGACAAGTCCTGTGTCCATCATACATCCTGCAATTTTTCCTACTTTTGAGTAGAAGAAAACTTTGATAATATGAGCTTCACCAATTTTTTGTTCTTCATAAATTGGTGCTTTTTCACCATCTAATAATTTTTGACAATCTTCTAGAATTTTGTAAATAACATCGTGTGAAACTAATGAAACTTTATTTGATGCAGCATTTTGTTTCATTGCTGGTGTTACTTTTAAATTAAAAGCAAAAATAGAAGCGTTTGAAGCTTGAGCTAGTAATAAATCAGAATCAGTAACATTTCCGGCTGTTGCAGAAACAATCTTAATGTAGGCTTCATCATTTTCTAAATCCTGTAATTGACCTTTGATTGCCTCAGCTGTTCCAACCACATCACTTTTGATAATAATATTGATAGATTTTTTACCTTCATTATTAGATGAAACAGTATTTTCACTTAATGATTGAAGTTTGTCTTGTGATGATTTTTCACTTGCTAATTTTTTAGCAAATTTTTCATCATTAATTCCAACAAATTTATCTCCTGCTTCTGGGGTATAGTTTAGACCAGAAATTAAAGCAGGTCACCCTGGTTTAACAAATTCCATCTCATTTCCTTGGGCATCTTTTAACATTCTAATTCTTCCGAATTTACTTCCGGCTACAATGAAATCCCCTTTGTAAAGAGTTCCATTTTCTACGATAATAGTTGAGACAACACCAACACCTTTATCAACTCTTGATTCAATAACAGTTCCAATTGGATAACGTTTTGGGTTGGCTTTTAGACCTAAAAGTTCTGCTAACAATTTAATTTGATCAAAAAGTTCATTAAGACCTTCACCTTTAAGAGCTGAACCATAGACAATTTGAGTATCTCCACCATATTCTTCAATAACTACATTTGCTTCTGCAAGTTCACCTTTAAGACGATCTAAATCTTTATTTGGTTTGTCCATTTTGTTAACAAAAACAATAATTGGAACCCCGGCTGCTTGTGCGTGAGTAATTGCTTCTTTAGTTTGCGGCATAACACCATCATCAGCTGCCACAACTAAAATAACAATGTCAGTTACTTTTGCTCCACGAGCTCTCATTTTTGTAAACGCTTCATGACCAGGTGTATCTAAGAATGTGATTCTAAAATCATTATGTTTAATTTGATAAGCACCTGTGTGTTGAGTAATTCCGCTGCTTTCTGTTGCAACAATATTTGAATTACGAATTTTATCAATTAAAGTAGTTTTTCCATGATCAACATGACCCATAACAGTAATTACAGGTGTTCTACGAACTAAATCTTCTTCTTTATCTTTGAAATGAACTTCATCTAAAAAGTTACCTGCATCAATATTGGTTTCTTTTTGAAAATCAAAGCCATTTTCAAGACAAAGCTCCATAATTTCTTCTTCATCAAGAAGATGGTTTAAGTTGTACATTTTTCCTAACATAAAGAACTTTTTGATAATATCATTTGGATTAAGTTTTGTTTTTTGAGCAAACTCACCAATTGACATCTTCCCTGTAAAGATGAAAACTCCATCTTTTAATTCTGTTTTTGTGGTTGATAATTGTTCTTTAATATCATCAACATTGCTAATTCTATTTAGTTTTTTGCTCATATAGAACCTCCCTTAATTGTTCTTCAATATTCTCATAAACTACCTTAGGAATATTTGTACGAAAACTACGATTTAAAGCTTTATTTTTTTTTGCTTTTTCTCAGTTTTCTCAAGTTGGAAGCATGTATGCTCCTCGACCTTTTTTGTTTCGCTTTAAATCAAGCGAAACAGTTAAATTTTGTTTATCAAAATTAAAACGAATAAGCTGATTTACATTAACAATTTCATTAGTTACAATACATTTACGTGTGAAATTTGTATTAATCTTCTCATTCATCTTCAAATTCATCTAAATCAATATTTGTATCTAAACCATAATTTGCTAAATCATTATCAACTTTAAAATCAGATAATTCAATTTTTAATTTTTGATAAGCTTTCACTGCTTTTTTAGCTTTTGGTTGTTCTGATTCAACTACTTCTTGGATTTCTTTTTCTTCTTCAGGAATAAATTCTTCATCAAAGATATCATTTAAATCTTCAACAAAATCATAGTCTGGTTCATCATTTTCAAGTTCGATGTGTAAATTCTCTTCACTAAATAAATTATCAATATCAGCAAGTTCGATTTTTTCCTGACGTTTTTTAGAATTATTTTTTTGTGCATTTTTGTTTGCTTGAGCTTGTTTTTGTTCTTGAGCTTGTTTTTGTTCTTGAGCTTGTTTTTGTTCTTGAGCTTGTTTTTGTTCTTGAGCAAGTTCGGCTTCTTGCAACATAATCTTTTCAATATCTTCTTTAAAATCAGTTAAATCAATATTAATTCCTTTAAAGAATTTATTTGCTCTTGATTTTGAATCTTTATTAGTACGATGTGTATTAAATAATGGTTTTTCGTAATTTGGTAAGTCTTTAAATTCAATTCCTCGATTTGCGGCTTCTTCGGCTGAAATCACTTCGATTTTGTGACCAGTTAATTTCGCTGCAAGTTCAATGTTAATTCCACGTTTACCAATTGCACTCATTAAATCTTGTTCTTTTGCAATTGCAAGATATTTACGGCCAGATTCTACTACATCAATAATTTTAGCGGGGCTAAGTGCGTTTTTAATGTATTCACGAACATCATCACTATAACGAATGATATCAACTCTTTCACCATTTAACTTATCTGAAATTGCAAGAATTCTTTTTGCTCCTTCACCAAATAAAGAACTAACTATGTCATAATCAATTTCCCGTTCTGGATTAGCTTGAACTGCAATTTTACTTTTAACACCTGGGATTCTTTGAATTTTAACAATTAAAACATCACCATTTGCAATTTCTGGAATTTCATTTTTTGCAGCATCTTCTACTTCTTTTGGTGAATCAAGGCGAACCTCACAAATGCTAAGTTTACTTTCAATATTAACATTATCTAAATAAACATCAATAAAGCTTCCTGGTGATAAAGTTGCTCTTCCGTTGACTTTATTGGCTGGTAAAAAAGCAGATACACCATCTTCAAACTTTAAGTTATAAGAACCTTTTGAATTTTTAGAAAGAACTTGAGCTTTAAGTTTTTCACCAACTTTTTGTGAGTATAAATCAAAAACTCTTTGTTTTTCAGCTAATTTTAATGATTGAATAAATCCGCTCCGAATTGCAACTCTGGTTTTTTCTCCTAAAATACCAAAATCAAGATTTGAATAAACAACATCATCGACTTGATGATCTTCACCAGTTTGTTTTTTAGCATCATCAATTGTGATAAAAATAATTCTTTGCACATCTGTGTGTTTCTCTTGATCTAAATCATCAAATTCAAAATCATTTTCAACAACTTGAGCATTTTTATTAAACATCGCAATTCGTTCATTTTCAAAATCTGGAACAAATACAATTTCTGCATCAGGGTCAATATCACGATTAACTGCTTTTTGAGTTTGTTCTGTAAAAAGTTCTAAAACTGTTTCAAAAGATAATTTATAAGTTTTTGCATATCCTTGAACAATTTTAAAAAGTGATCTTTCTTGTTCAAAAAGATTTTCTGAAATAATCTTTGTCATTTTTTCTCCTAAAATTTAATGTAAATTTCAATACTTTCAATATTTTCTTTATTGAAAGTAATTTTTCTAAATTGACCTTTTTTGTTTCATTTAACAACAATTTCTTCGGCTTTATCTTCAAGTAATTCAGCAACAAAAGAATTAAGACCTTCAAAACTTTTATAAGTTTTGATTTTAATCATCTGCCCCAGTGATTGAGTTAAATTATTTTTATCAAGAACCAAATCAGTTCCTTTTGATAAAACTTCTAATGCATAATCATCTTTAAATCAAGATTGAGTTTCTAAAAATGCATAAATTTTTCTTGAATAATTTTCAACATCATTTAAGTCTTTGGTATCAACAGTAATTTCCAAAATTGGCGATGCTCCATTAATTAATTTAGCATCTAAAATTGCATCCGGAAATTGCTCTGATAAGATCTTTTTATAATCCATTAATACTCCTAATTTTCTATATTTAAATAGTAAAGAGTTGCTCTCGCAACTCCTTAATAGTTTATGAAGTAATTTTATTATATCACTAACTTGAGTATACAAATAAAAAAGCTTCGAAATTACTTAAAATTTCGAAGCTGCAATGACTTACGTACCTTTAAAAAATGGCAGGAGTAGCAGGATTCGAACCCACAACACACGGGGTTGAAGCCCGTTGTTCTACCGTTGAACTATACTCCTATATAGGTTTCCTTATAATTATAACCTATTTTTTTAAATCTTCAATTAATAAAATAATTTCTTTCACTTGTGTGATGTTAGTTAATTTTTCATCAGGAATTTGAACTCCAAATTCATTTTCCGCTTCTACAACAAGCATCATTAAATCTAATGAATCAATTCCTAAGTCTTTAATAAAATCATTTTCGAAGACTTTGCGTTTAGCTTGCTTCGAAAATGATTCTAAGATTTTTTCTTTAATGTTCATATCTATATTATATAGCATTTAACTACGAATATAGATTTTATAAGATTTTGTTTCAATTTGGTTTTGAAAAATATAACGGACATTCAAAATTAAATAATCATCTTCACGATTTAAACCTTTAATTATTTTATAATCAAATTCCAAATTTCCATCCGAGACTGCAAAGCGGTAAGTTAAATCCTTCATAATAGACATAATAATTTGTTGATCTAAATAATAATTGCCAGCTTCATCTTTTTTAATATAAGAGTTAAAATCTTGACCTTGTAAACTCGGGAAATATGAACCGACATTTTTGGACTTTTTAGGTTTATTATTTAAAAGGAAGTCTTTTTTAGGTTGAAAATTAGAATTTCTTAGCAAAGAATAAATTCCAAAACCTAAAGAAGATGAAATTAAAAGACCCGCAACACTTATTATTAAAAATTTTTTTAATCTCATTTTGCTAAATATGCTCGATCTTTTTTAATAAATCAAGCTAATTCTCACTCATTAAATTCAGCATACTTATTATAATTTTCAAGGTTAATAACAAAATTATAATAGTCAACAAGAGCAGGATTACTTAACTCTTCAATAACAACTTCACGGTATTTTTCAATGTTATGAGTTGGCTCAATATTATTTGCTAGATCATTTTCAAAATTATAAGAAATATTTGCTATGAAAAAATTTGATTCTAAAACCATATTTGCTGTCATTTCTTTGTTAAATTTTGAAGGAAGAAGAATTCCTCGTGAAATTGTTCGATCACTATCGATTTGTAAATTATTTAAATCAGGTGTTGGACTTAAATTTTCACTAATTTCCAAATTCCACTTTTGAGTTAATTTAGTACTTGTAATATGATCTAATTCCGAGTTAAGATTAAATTTGTCACTCAAAAATGGTTTAATCGAAAATGAAAGAGGATTAATTTGTATAAAAGTTTCAGGTTTTTTCGGATCTTCTAATTCATAACGGTGTGAATTATAAAGTTGCAATTGAGCAACTTTTTTTGTATATTTTGAACTAGAAAATTCAGGCCAAATAACTTTTACATACGATGGATAACTATGGACTAAAAAATTATTTCCCTGAAATTCAAAAGAATGACATGAATCAAAACTGATTAAATTATAACGATAGTAATTGTTAATTTTGAGTTTTGGAACTTTAAATTCACTAAATAAAATAGTGTATTTTGCAAGAATTCTTTTCGGGTTTAGTGGGTAATAATAATGAAGATCGATTCGTTTAATTTTATCAAATGGAATGTCTGCTTGATGATGATTAATTATTGTATGTTTTTTTAATTTTTGTCTTTCAATTAATGCTTTTTCATTGATAAAAAGTGAAACAGTATTATTTTCAATTTGATAATTACTTTTTAAAAAAATATCTAAATCAACCAATTTACGACCACCTAAAATTCTTGTAACTCCAATTGTAATATTAAAGTTGTTTCTCCGAAAATAACTTCTAAGTGTAGGATCATCATTAACTTCAACTTGACCCTCAAAACTTTGGTTTTTAGCAAATCACTTATTTTCGAAGTAAACTCGGTAGTATTCATTTGGTTCTGAATAAATAAGATTAGGAAACATTATGGAAATAAAATTTTAAAAATTCTTGAATTGCTTCTTTCTTACGCTTATAAAAAGTGGTTTTAGAAAATCTCTCTAAATATCATTCACTTTGAAATTTAGTTGTTTGATCTAAGAAACATTTTTCAATAATCCAAGCATTAGATGGAGTCATGAATTCAAGAACCATTCTAATTAAACTTCCTTCTCCTTTCATCATTTTTTCCAAATCGTTAATTTCTTGTTCGACTTTTTCACCAACGTTATGCATTTTATTAAATTTCAATTGAAACAATTTATATTTAATAACTTCTCTATAAACTTCATTAGTTGCAAAAATTTCTTTGATAACCTTGCATTGTTGCTCGTATAATTTTTTGTCTAATTTATCAAGAGAATTGTTATGTAACGTTGTCATTTTGGACCTCCTTTCCTCCTTAATCATAAAACTAAATTAATGAATTTTCAAAATAATCTTGACTATATGAAAATTTTTTCACATAAAAATTACTTCGCTTATTTTTGCGAAAAAGCTTAAAAAAGAGGAAAATAAAAGACTTTTTATGTTCTTTTTAAAATTCAGAAAAAATCCTAATAAGCTCTTAATCAGTCATATTATTAATAATATGACTGATTATCATCTTCAAAAAGAATAGTAAAAACACATCAAATTACTGATGTGTTTAAATGAAACAATTAAACAATTAAACAATTGTTAATTCAATTGTGTATGAACCAATTAAAACAGACTCGCTACCAACAACACGTGAAAGTGTGTATTCAAAAAGATAATAATTACTTTTTAGAAAATCATCTCTAATTCATTCTGATACAAGTTCAAAAGTTTGCTCTGTTCCATCTTCTAAATAAATAGAAAGCGGAAACTCGATTGGATTTCCTTTTTTAAGAACAACTGTTGTAGAAGATGCAAAAATATTAATTTCATCTTCTGATAATTCAATTCGATTATGAACATCTGAATTAGGTTCTGTGAAAGAAAAAACTTCAAATTTTCCTTCTTTTTCAATTGTAACAGGAGAAGAAAATTCAATAATTTGTTCTTCACCATTTTGTTTAATTGTTGATTTAAAATTAATTGTTTTACTCATAGTTTTTTAACCTTTCTAAGATCACTTCTTGACCAAATAAATAAATTGCTTTCGCTAGTTCTGGTCCATGTTCTTGACATGTTGTCGCAAGACGAATTGGCATAAATAATTTCTTACCTTTAACTTTTAAATTTGCTGAAACTTGATTAATAATTTCTTGAATATTTTCAATTGTAAATTCTTGTTTATTAGCAAGTTGTTTTGTTAAAAGATCAGCAAAAGATTTCACAACCGCTAGTTCATCTTGATTAAAATCTATTTTTGTATTAATAACATTTAAATACTGATTTAAATGTTCTTTAAGTTCAGTTGTTGTTACTGAACTTTGTTTGAAAGTATCGACAAAAAGATCTAATCAATTTAAATCAAATTTATTTAAATCTAAATTCATTAATTGAATTAATTCGTTATTAGGTTTTTCTTTTAAATATTGTTTTGAAAATCAATTCATTTTAACAATATCGAATTTAGAAGGACTTTTACTCAATCTTTTTGGATCAAATTTTGCGATTAATGTTTCTTGATCCATTAATTCAATAGCATCCTCTGAAGTTCAACCTAAAAGAGCAAGGAAGTTAAAAATTCCCTCAGGCATATATCCTTCATTTTTATAATCTTCAATAAATTGTTTTAATGAAGAATCACGTTTTGAAAGTTTTTTACCCTCCATGTTTGTTATGATTGTCATATGACCAAAACTTGGAGCTTCTCAATTTAAAAAACGATATAGAGCAAGTTGTTTTGGTGTATTACCAATATGTTCTTCACCTCTTAAAACATGAGTAATTTCCATGTCATGATCATCAACAACAACAGCGAAATTATATGTAGGGTATCCATCTGATTTATAAATTACTCAATCACCTAAATCATCAGAATTAAATTTAATTTCTCCACGGACAATATCTTCTCAAGAATATTCTTCGTTTTTAGGCATCGCAAGACGAATTGAATATTCTCCGGCTTGATCTCTTCTTTGCTTTTCTGCTTCATCTATTTTTAATCAATTACGATCATATCTAAAGCTTGGAATTCCTTTTGCATCAGATTCATTTTTTTGAGCTTCTAGTTCTTCTGCGTTATCATACGCTTTGTAAGCAACTTTCATATCTAAAAGTTGTTGTGCAACCTCTTGATATCTTGTTAATTTTTCACTTTGACGATATTTTCCGTATTTCAAATTTGGTTTTAATGGACTCTCATCAGGAATAATTCCTAATCAAGCTAAATTATTCAATTGCGATTCTTCACCACCAATAACATTTCTTTTAACATCAGTATCTTCAAGTCTAAACACAAAATCACCTTTAAAATGTTTAGCAAATAAATAACAAAATAAAGCTGTTCTTGCACCACCAATATGCAAGTAACCTGTTGGACTTGGTGCGTAACGTGTTCTTATTTTTTTCATAAATGACTCTGCTCCTAAAAATATAATAATTGTTTGTTTTTAAATTATATTGTTTTTTAGTACAAGTAAATTAAAAAGTTTTATAATTATTATGCATCGTTAGCTCAGTCGGCAGAGCAGCTGGCTCTTAACCAGCGGGTCGCAGGTTCGAACCCTGTACGATGTACCATTTCATTAAATATGGCCAACCAAATTTCTTGGTTTTTTTTTTTTTTTTATAATAAGAACAATTAAGGACAATCATGAAAAAAATATGAATTAAAAATGCAACTATTTTAACAATGGAAAATGAAGAATTAATTTATAAAAGTAATTTATATATTCAAGGAAACACAATTTATCATGTTGGTGATAAATTGTCTGATTTTGATGCTAACAAAATTATTGATGCTAACAATAATCTTGTTATGCCAGGACTAATCAACGCACATACACATGTTGCTATGACCTTATTTCGTAACATGGCTGATGATTTAAATTTAGAAGATTGATTATTTAACGTTATTTTTCCATTAGAAGATAAATTAGATCGAAAAGATATTTATAATGGGGCCAAACTAGGAATTGCCGAAATGATCGCAAGTGGAACAACTTCGTTTGTAGATATGTACTTTTTTGAAGAACAAACCGCAAGAGCAGCATTAGAAATGAAAATTCGTGGCTTTGTCGGACACGGAATTGGTTCTAACAAGCTTGAAAGTCGTTATCAAAGAAGTCTTGATCTTTTAAATGAATTTAAAGATAAAAATGATAATTTGATAACACCAATTGTTGCACCACATGCTATTTATACAAATACAAAAGAATCTTTAAAAGCTACGAAAGAATTAAAGAATAAGTTTCAAACTCTTTTAACAATCCATTTAAATGAATCACAAAACGAATTAAAATCTGTTCAAGAAAAATTTAATGCTTCTCCTTTTGAAGTAGCTCATGAAGCTAACTTGCTTGATGAAAACACAATTGTTGCTCATGCTACACATTTAAATGAAAAAGACATTCAAATAATCAAAAATACAAAGGTATCTCTTGTTCATAATCCTGTATCTAACTTAAAATTGTCTTCTGGCATTATGGATGTTCAAAATCTTTTGAATCAAGGAATTAACATTGCTCTTGGAACTGATGGTGCAGCATCTAACAATATCTTAGATATGTTTGAAAGTATGAAGTTCGCTTCTCTGTTAGCAAAAATTAAAAATTATAAACCAACAGATTTAAAAGCTTTTCAAGTATTGCAAATGGCAACAACAAATGGAGCAAAAGCAGTTGGTATGGAAAATAAATTGGGAAAGCTTAAAAAGGATTATCTTGCTGATTTAATTATTGTTGATATTAATAACTTCAATCATTTTCCACAAAATAACTTAATAAACTCTTTAGTTTATTCAACAAGTTCAAAAGATGTCATAACAACAATTATTAATGGAGAAATTGTTTATGATAATAAACAAATTTTAATTGAATCATTTAATTATCCAAAACTCAAAGAAGAAATTAATCAAACCCTCGAAAGAATTCAAGAATCAAACTAAAAAATATGGAATATTTCCATTTTTTTTATTCATTTTCTGGTATTAGACTAGTTAATACACTTTAAAGTTATATAATAAGAAAATAATAAAATTAGTCTTAGGGCTAATTTATTATTTTTTAATATTCTTTTTTTAATTTAATAAATAGAAAGGTGCTTCAAATTATGATTGATAATCAAAATCAAACTATTGATGGTGAAACTTCAACAAAAAAAGCAATCAATGTTAAAGTCAACATCACAAAAAAACACACCGTCTATCGAAGAACTAAAATGTCCAATTTTGGTTTAAAATTAAGCTCACTATACGGTTATATGCCTATGCATAAAATAATTGTTATCACTGTGGCAACTGCAATTTTCTTCGGTATAATCAGCGTATTCTTTGTTAAAAATGTTGGTATTTATAATTTTGGGCTAGCAGCTTTTGGTCAAGCTGCTGCAAGAATTTTAGTTACATCATTAAACAAAAGTGCTTATATTACAGAATTTACAAGAAACTTAATTGACCAATTTGTTTTCTGGGTTCTATATATTATTCTTAGTATTCCTGTTTTTATTTTTGGATATAAAAAAATTGGAAAACTTTTTACTAATTTAACAGTTTTATTTTTAGTGGTTTCGTCACTTGTGTCATTCACTATTGGTTTAATCCCTGGTGCTAACCAAGTTTATTTAATAGGAAATTTTCAAAATAGTCAAATTAAAGAGGTTCTTCCTGAATTCAAAAAACCTTTAAGTGGAATAATTCCATTATTATGAAGTGATGGTGGTAATATTATTGCTTTAATGATTTATGCAATGGTATATGGATATCTTCTTGCATGAATTTTTGCAATTATTCAATTAATTGGTGGAACTGCCGGAGTCACAGGTGTAATTGGTGAATGATACGCTAATGAAAAACAAAAATCATTTGGTTCTATTTCTGGTTATATGAATATTATTATTGTTTTAATTTGTGTTGGTATTGGTTCATGATTACCAGGTTCACTCTTATTAAGTGAAGCTAATTCATTAAAAATTGAAAACATGAGAGAAATCGCACAAGCGGGCTCATTTAAAGATTCAGAAGTAATTCAAGGTATCTTCAATCTTAAAGATAAAACTCAAATGACACAGTTTTTAACTGATAAAAAAGAAATAATTAACAACTTTTTAGCAAGTAACGACAGTGCTGCAAACGCATTTGCTAACGCTTTAATTTATAAACTAAATGATCTAAAACTTATAAACAACGCAGAAACAATTACAAAAATTCAAGGTCAAATGGAAAACATCGGAATTGCACAAGAATTTAACTCAGTACTTAATCAATTCCAAAAACTAACAGCTATAACAAGTAAAGCGTGAAACTTTGAAATTTATCTTTCACCTAACTTTGTTGCAACCATTTTAACTAATGTTGTTTATATAATCACTTTAAATAAACTTTATCCAAAATTTAAATTAGTTAGATTAGAAATTTTCTCTGATAAATGAGAACAAATTAGAGATATCATTAATCAAGATGAAAAAATAGTTACAGGAATGACAATTTTTAAAGCTCGTGGTGGATATAGAGATAAAGAAATAAATGTTATCACTTCTGTGTCATTATTTAGACACGTAGTTAGAGTTATTAAAACTGTTCATATTGTCGATCCTAACGCCTTTGTGTCTATTTCAGATGTTTCTAGCATCGACGGATATGTTTACCTTCCTGAGGATAAGTTCTAAAATCGGTATTTTAAACTGGGACACGAAAAGTGGACAAAAAGTTTAATTTACTAAAACACCTCAACACTCTTGAGGTGTTTTTCAATTTAATACTGATTGAATTCTTTCGTTGTTGTATCAAAACACAAAATCATCAATCAGTGATTTTAATTCATTAAAAGTTATTTTTGTAATATCGATTAATTTTAAACATTCTGATTTTAAAATTGAAAAGAAATATTCTGCTTCTCTATTATCTAAAGAATTTCCTACTCTACCCATTGATACAACACCATTGTTTTTCTGAATTAAATCTACATAAGTTTTTGAAGAATATTGGAAACCATGATCAGAATGAGCTATTCATTTTTTATCCATTTTGATTTTAGACATATGTTCCATTACTAGTTCTAAATCATTTCTTTTTGAAAGATTATAATTAACAACAAATTTGCTTTTGTGATCAATCGCAACAGATAAAAATACAAAATTGTTTAAGCAATCTTTTGGTGCAGAAATATAAGTAACATCAGTGGCAATTATTTGGTTTGTCTCTCCGTGATAATCACGATTAACAAGATCTATAAATTTTACGTTTGTGTTCTTTTGTTCTCTATCTATTTTCTTTCTTCTGATTAAACAAAATAAGTTTAATCTTCTCATCGCTCTACCAATAGTCCTATAATTTAGATCTATTTGGAATTTTGTTCTAATATAACTTTCCAATCTTTTTCTACCAAACAAACCCTTATTTTTCTTAAATGACTTAATTATTAATTCATCATATTTAGTATTTACAGATTTTTTTCTTGTTTGCTGCTCTTTAGTTTTTAGATTGTGAATTGTTGACTTAGATTTATTAAAGCATAGGCCCAATTTTCTTGTAGAAAGTGAAGATTTCTTAATTTTAGAAATATCAACTTCAATATTATTTCTATCAAAAGAGTCTTTATAAATTTCTAAAATTTCAATCAATTGTTCCTTAGGCATTTTTTCTCATTCCTTTTTTACAATTTCAATAGGAGTAATTTTTTGCCTTTTTGGTCTACCTGACCCTTTACCTTTTTTAGATGATTTACCTGTTTGCGATTCTATATTTATCATTCCTAAATTATATCTGTTATACTTGAAGACAAAATATTTTTTAGCCTCATTGAATTTTCTATCAAAAAAACTAAAACCTCTGATTGAATAATATTTAAGTTCAAAATCATTTTTTGATATCAAATTATTTTTGTAATCTTCATAACTACCGAATAGTTCTAATCATTCATGTGCCTTTAATTGTCTCATAATACCTCCTAAATATATAAAAACACGAAATATGGTTGTGTCCATATTTCGTGTCCCAGTTTAATTTACCGATTTTTTATTTTTTATGGAAAACTTCTTTGCTCGGAAAATTGAAAATTCCAACTTTCTTTATTTTTGAATTTTCTTGCGATTGATTTAAAATCTGATATAAATTTTTCTCCAAAGATGTTTGTGCGTAATATTTACTAAATTTATTTTTTAAACTTAAATATGCACATCTTGCTAAACCAACTTCAATCATTTTGTTATTAATCGTTTCTCTCAAAATCTGGTTTTGATTTAAAAAGAGAATTGAAACTCACCTATTATAATTATCTTTTTTGAGCTTACAGACTCAGATTCGATAATCATTATTTTTAATTAAATTGAAACAAAATTGTTTTGCTCTTTGAGCAAAGAAATTTTCTCTCAAAGCTAATTTTTCTGTTTTATGCTCTTTATATGTTTCAGGACAATCTATCCCTGCAACTCTCAAAATATCTCCATTATTTGTTTCAAGAGTATCTCCATCAATAACTTTAATAACTCTCATTTCTTGAATTTGAGGTTGAGCAAGTTTGAAAGAACTAATTGATAATCCGCTTCAAAAAAGCGAGAAAAGAACTAAAAAACCAAGAAGTATAAGTAATGTAAAATGAATTATTTTATTCATAACACATAATAAATAAATTTATTTGATCACAATTAAATAAAAAATAAAAAAAGATGCACCATCAATGCATCTTTCTCATTATATTTAAAAATTAAGCTTTATTATTTGAACCAAATTCACGAATTTTTGCTCTAACTGTTTCACACATTGCTTCGTATCCTGGTTTGTAAAGTTTTCTAGGATCGAAGTTTTTTCCTTCTAAGTCTTTACCACTTAAAATGTATTCTCTTAAAGCTTTGTGGTTAGCTTGTTGAAGTTCTGTATTAACATTAATTTTTGTAATTCCTAAGCTAATTGCTTTTTGAATTTGATCAGCTGGAATACCACTTCCACCATGTAAAACAATTCCGATTCCTGCAGCTTTTGAAATTTTTTCTAATGTTTCAAAACTTAATGATTTTCATGAAGCTGGGTATGGACCATGAATGTTTCCAATACCAGCAGCTAAAACATCAATTCCTAATTCAGCCATTTTTCTTGCTTCTTCTGGATCTGCAAATTCTCCATCACCTACAATACCATCTTCTTCACCACCGATTGTACCAACTTCGGCTTCCATTGACATATTACGTGATTTTGCTAAACCAACTAATTCTTTTGTTTTTTCGTAGTTATCTGCAAAAGGTGCATGTGAACCATCGAACATAATTGATGTATAAGCTTCATTTTCGATTGCTTTTTTACATCCTTCGTATGAACCGTGATCTAAGTGTAATGCAACAGGAACTGTAATATTTAAATCCTTGATAAGTCCCATCACCATTCCTCCAATAGCGTCAAGACCTCCCATATATTTCACAGCACCTTCACTTGTAGCAACAATAACTGGTGAATTTTCTTCTTGAGCTGTTAATAAAACAGCCTTTGCTCATTCTAAATTGTTAATGTTAATGTGAGGAATAGCGTATTTTCCTTCTTTTGCTTTTTTAAGCATTTCTGATGCGTTTACTAATGCCATATATTCTCCTTTTAGTTTCTATTTTAAAATTAGTTAAAAACTTCGAAAGTAGTACTTTGTCATGTACCATCTGGATTTCTTGTAAATCTTTTATCAACTGTTAATAAACGATAAAGTTCACCCATTTTTCTGGTTTGTACTTTTTCGTAATCGTTTTCTTCGTTAACTAATTCGTTTATTCACTTTTCCTTAAGTTCTTCTTCAACTCTTGCAAAAAGTTGATTAAATTCAAAAGCTTTAAGTGTATCTTCTGAAATGGCTTCAATAGCGATTTCTAGCATTGTTTTTGCTTTCATGATTTTTCCTTTCATTCTACAACAATACTGCTATTATAATAAAACTTTTTATCATTTTATGAGAAATAGCAAAATAAATAATTAAATTTTCGTGGAAAGCTTACCACATTTACATACTTTCAGGAGCACTTACTCCAATTAAAGAAAGTCCAAGAGCAAGCACTATTTGAGTTGATCTTACTAGTGCCGCATAGTGTGCTTCGTGCTCGTGTCCGATTAATTTTGTTTCTGAGTAAAAACTATTAAAGAATTTAGCTAGATTAATTAAATACTGACTCATCAAATTAACTTTACCTGTCTGCACAATTGTTTTAATTAATTCAGGAAATTCATCTAAACATAAAGTTAATTTTTTAGCTTTATCTGTTAAATTAACTTCTAAATTTAATTTTGGACTTGCAATTCTTTCAAGTAAGCTCAAGCTCCGTGAGTGAGCATATTGCACTATGAACACTGGGTTAGAAACATCTTTTGAATTAACAAGATCGATATCAAAATCGAATTTATTATTAATTTCTCTAGTTAACATCGTAAATCTAATTGCATCAGGAGAAGTATATTCAAGTAAATCTTGTAAAGTAACACTTGTCCCTGCTCTTTTTGACATTTTGAATTCTTGACCATCTTTAATTAAACGAACTAATTGGATGGTATAGATTTCTAAGTTATTAGGATTGTGCCCTAAACATTCCATTGCAATTTTCATTCTTGCGACATACCCGCTATGATCTGCACCTCAAATATTAATTAATTTATCAGCTTTTGCAAATTTTGTTTGATGGTATGCAATATCAGGTAGTAAATAGGTATCACTACCATCACTTTTCACAAGTACTCTATCTTTATCATCTCCGAATTTAGTTGTATTTAAAAATAAAGCACCTTCTGATGTGTAAGTATAAGCTTTTAAATCATTAATTGCTTTTTCAATTAAACCATCTTCTTTTACTTTTTTCTCACTTGAATAAGTATCAATTGTAATGTTCAATCTAGCAATATCTGATTTAATTTTGTTTAAAAGAATTTCTGTTACAACATTTTTAAATTCAGCAAATTTTGCATCTGTAAATTCTAAAAAGTAATCTTGATACTTTGCTTTCACTTGCTCAGCTGCTCAAACAATATCTTGACCACGATAACAATCTTCCGGCATTTCTTCATTAATTCCGAATAATTCTAAATATCTAACTTTAGCTGAATTAGCTAAAACATTAATTTGGTTTCCTGCATCATTAACATAATATTCAGATTCAATTTCATGTCCTGCATGACGTAAAATTCTAACCAAAGCATCACCATAACAAGCACCTCTTGCATGTCCAACATGTAGAAATCCGGTCGGATTAGCTGAAATATATTCAACATTAATTTTTTCTGGTGTAACAAAATTTGCACCATATTTGGTTTGTTCTTTTAAGATTGTTTCTAAAACATCATTAAATGCTAAGTTTGAAATAACTAAGTTAATAAATCCTGGATTAGAAATGTCAACTCTTGAAATTAAATTGCTTGCATTTAATTTTTCATCTAATTTTTCAGCAATAATTAATGGTGCTACTTTTTTATAATTTTTCAAAATAAAAGCGATATTAGTTGCATAATCATAAATGATTTGTTCAAGATTCATTTTTTCTGGAACTTTTGCTTCTGATAAATTAAAAACCAAAGTTTCTGGATCAAAATTTTCATCAAAAAAATTCTCGGTTTGCAAATCCTTAATTGCATTAATAATTTCATTTTTAATTAATTGTTTGAGTGTCATTGTGCTCCTTATTTTATTCTTTTTTAATATTATAATAAATAACATTTTATTTTAATGATTTAAATTTAAAAAGTATAACTAAATTAAATTATTTTATAATTATTTTTAATAATAAATAAACATCAAAAGGAGAGTAAATGAAATTTCCTAAAAATTTTCTATGAGGTGGTGCTATTGCAGCTAATCAGTATGAAGGATTTTTCGACGCAGATGGAAAAGGATTGTCTGTTTCAGATGCTTTAACTGGCGGTAATTTTAAAGAACCACGGAGAGTTTCGTACAAACGAAATGCTCAAAATTTTTATCCAAACGCAACAGGTGTGCATGGTTATAAGTTTTTTAAAGAAGATATTAAAATGTTCGCAGAAATGGGATTCAAAACCTTTCGTTTTTCAATTGCATGAACAAGAATTTTTCCTAATGGAGATGATCTACAACCAAACGAACTTGGCCTTGAATATTATGATCAATTAATTGATGAATTACACAAATATAAAATTGAGTCAATTGTGACAATTTCCCATTATGAAATGCCATTAAATTTAGCAATCAAATATGATGGTTTTAAAAGTCGAAAAACAATTGATTTCTTTATGAATTATGTTGAAGTAATTTTCGAAAGATACAAAAATAAAGTGAAATATTGACTAACCTTCAATGAAATGAATATGCCATTATTACATAATCTTGGAGCTTTTTTATCTTTAGGAATTATCGAAAATAATCAAGATCAAATTTCAATGAATGAATGAAATGTTAGTCTAGAAACAAAATTACAAGCACTTCATCATCAACTTTTAGCTTCAGCTAAAGCTGTAAATTTAGCTCACACTCAATATCCTCAATTTAAAATCGGTTGCATGCTCCTTCTTGCGACAAAATATCCATTTAACTCAGATCCAGATAATATCATCGCTACTCAAAAACTAATGAATGAACAAATTTATTACATCGGAGATGTGCTTGTTCGTGGGGAATATCCATATTTTGCTCAAAGTTTTTGAAAAGAAAACAACATCAAGTTAAATATCACTGCTGAGGATTTAGTGATTTTAAAAAACGGAAAAGTTGACTTTTTTACATTTAGTTATTATTCAACAAGTGTTGTCGAAACTAAAGGAAAAGCTCAAAAAGCAGAAGGTGGTAATTTTGATTTCGGGATGAAAAATCCTTACCTTGAAAGTAGTGACTGAGGATGACAAATCGATCCACAAGGTTTAAGATACACATTAAATGAATTATATGCTCGTTATCAAATTCCATTATTAGTATCAGAAAATGGTTTAGGAGCAAAAGATCAAATTGATCAAAATGGTGAAATTAATGATAATTATCGAATTGAATATTTAGATAAGCATATTCAAGCAATGAATCAAGCAATTGAAGATCGAGTTGATCTTTTTGGTTACACCATGTGAGGATGTATTGATCTTGTTTCTGCAACTACCGGTGAATATGCTAAGCGATATGGATTTATTTATGTTAATAAGCATGATGATGGAAGCGGAGAATTTCAAAGAAAACCTAAAAAATCATTTTATTGATATAAAAAAATCATTCAAGAAAACTCATAAGCCAAACATTTTTGTTGGCTTTTTTGTTTTTAATTAAGCTTAAATTAGTGTTGTATTATAATTAAAATACTATGTTAAAAATATATGTATGTGGTCCAACCGTTTATAATGATGTTCATATCGGAAATTTACGTCCAATCATTACTTTTGATTTAATTTTAAAAGCTGCTCGCTTTCTTGGTCAGAAATTTTATTTTGTTCATAATATCACCGATATTGACGATAAAATTATTCAACGAGCCAAACAACTTCAAAAAACAGAGCAAGAAGTAAGTTTAGAATATGCACAAAAATATCTTAATATCTTAAACCAATTCAATGTTGATACAATAAGCGAACTTGCTTATGTTACTCAAAATATCGAAACAATGAATCAATTTATGCAAAAATTAGAAAAGCAACAAAGTGCATATCAACAAGATGGTAATTTATGATTTGATGTTGAAAAATATAAGGAAATTTACGGACAAGTTTCAAATCAAAAATTAGATAATATGATTTTTGAAGATTCCCAACATTCGAAAAAATTTCCTGCTGACTTTGCGTTATGAAAACAAACTAGAGAAGGAATTAAATTTGATTCTTTTGTTGGAAGTGGTCGTCCTGGGTGACACACCGAATGTAGTGCACTAATTAATCATTTCTTTAAAGGTGAAAGTTTAGACCTTCACGGAGGTGGTATGGATTTAACTTTTCCACACCACGAAAATGAAAACATACAATTTTACGCATTACACAAAAAACCAATTACTAAAAAATGATTGCGAACAGGTCAAATTAATCTTAATGGACTTAAAATGTCCAAATCGCTTCAAAATGTTTTTTTAGCAGATGATTTTTTGAAAGAATATAATCCAGATGTTTTTAAAATTATTATTCTGCTAAATGGAATTACAAGCATCATTAATTTGGATGAAAATACATTTAATAATTCACAGAAATTATTAAGAAAAATCAAATTAATTCACTTTCAAGCATATTTAAATAATATTGAACAAGCTATTTTTGACAAAGAATTAGTAAATTCACTTATTAGTGAAGTTTATAATCTAAATTTTAGTAACTTCAATAAGAAACTTAATGATTTAATCAAGGAAATTAACAAAACAAATGATGCAACTTTAATCGCAACTCTTCTTCAAGTTTCTAAAATTTTAGGATTTAATTTTAATAAATTCAATTATCAAGAATATGTAGATATTTTTCATAAGTGAAAAAAACACCTTGAAAACAAAGAGTACCAAAAAGCAGATCAATTTAGAGCTATTTTAATCAAGGAAGATTTAATTTAAAAAAAGAAAAAAAGAACCAATTTAGGAAAAAACGAGGTTAAAAAATGAAACAATTAATAATGTGTGGTAAAAATTCTGTTTTAGAAGCAATTAAATCTAAATTGCAAATTCAACTAATTTATTTAAGCAAAAAGGAAAACATAAAGTTAATTCCTAAAGAATATAAAATAGAAATTAAAGATCAAAGCTTTATGGATCAATTAACCAAAGAAAATCATCAAGGTTTTATCGCTTTAATTGAACCTATTCAATTTAAAGATATTAATTATTTAATTAGCAAAAAACCTCAAACCACATTGCTTCTCGATCACATCCAAGATCCACATAATTTAGGTGCAATTATTCGAACCGCAAATGCAGCAGGAATAAAAGATTTAATTTTACCCAAAGAAAATGCAGCAAGCATTAATGAAACTGTTTTAAAAATTGCTTCTGGTGGTATTGTAGGAATGAATATTTATCGTGTAAATAGTTTAAGTGCAACAATTAGTAAATTGCAAAAAAATGGTTTTTGAGCTTATGCAACAGTCCTTGACGAAAAAGCTCTTCCACACACACAAGTTAGCTACAATGACCCGTCAATCATTATTGTCGGAAACGAAGGAACAGGAGTGTCAAAAAGTGTTCTTTCAGTTGTTGATCAAACAGTATATATCAAGCAATACGGAAATGTTCAATCATTAAATGTTTCAGTAGCCACCGGAATAATACTTTTTGACTTAGTAAGTCGTAATGAAAGTGAATAATAAAATCGAACTTAATGATGAAGTTTTAAATTTTTTAAACATCACAAATACAGTTAAACCTACAAAAAATTCTATTGTTTATCATTTTGATCTACATCATTTTCAAAATATTAAAATAATCGCTCACAAAATCAAAAGAATGCTTGGAGAATATTCTTTTGATTTTGATGAAATTTATAATAAACTTTTACAACAATCAGTTGAAACAATTCAAACTTATCTTCAAAACGAAGCATTCAAAAAGATACAATTTAAATTATTTTTTTGAACTGATTTAAAATATAAAACTTTAAATTATTTTAATTCAATAAATAATAAACAATTCCGTTTCGAAAGAAATCTTTCTAACTTAAATTTCAACAAAAATTCCTTAGAAGAAATTCGAAATCATTCAATTAATTTAAATGATAAAAACGAAAAAGAATATCTAATTCAGTTAATTCAAAAATCAAAAAATAAACTTTCAGAAACTGAACAAGAATTTATTAAAAGCTTTTTAGAAAATAAAAATAATCTTTATTTTACCAAAATCAAACAAACACAAATCTTACAAAAAATTAAAAGCAAATTATTTTGCTAAACATGTGCTAAAATTAGTGTATGAATAATAATAAAGTGTCACTTGCATGTGAAGAATGCAAAAGAAAAAATTATGTGAAAAATAAAAGCGGAGGAAATCCTACAAGATTAGTTGTGCGTAAATTTTGCCCAAATTGCAAAAAGCAAACAAATCACAAAGAAGAAGTATAGTTATGGATAATAATCAAGAAATTCAATTTATTAAAAACGAAGAACAATCAAAAGCTAATTCTAAAAAACTAAGATTTTTCTTCCGGAGAATAGCTAAGGATATCAAAAGAGTAAGATGACCTGACTCTTCTACTAATTCAAAAAATTTAGTTAAAATTTTAATTTTCACAGTTATTTTTGTTCTTTTTGTATTTGTTGTTTCTTTTGCTTTCCAAAGCTTATGAAACCACTGAAATATCTAAAAACCTTAAAGGAGTTTCAATTTTATGAATAATTTTAAATGATATATGATCTCAACAGTTAGAGGAAAAGAAGATAATGTTGTAGAATCTTTAAATAACCGTATTTTTGCAGAACAAGTTGAAAAAAGCTTTGAATTAGAAGCGACAGATAAAGGACCTTTTAAAATCTTTAAAAAACCAACTTTAACAGCTAAAGAACTTGATAAAAAAATTCACGGAGACGCTTATAAAGTAAAATGAATCAATTTATATCCAGGATACATTTTTGCTAAAATGGACATGACTGATAAAGCTTGATTTGTTGTGCGTAACACTCAATATGTAACAGGATTAGTTGGTTCTTCAGGTAAAGGAGCAAAACCAACACCAGTTACTAACTTTGAAATGAAAAAGATGTTTAAAGCTGAACAAGATGCTATCGATTTATTCAATACAGGAAAGAATTTATTAGAACTTAAAGTCGGAGACTTAATTGAAGTTATCGAAGGACCTTATAAAGGAGAAATTGCTCCAATTGAAAAATTAATTCTTGAAGAAAATATGGCAGTTATTTCTATTGAAACTTTTGGTAAAAAAACACTAGTTGAGCTTAGCTTAGACTTATTGAAATTAAGTGAATAAAATAATTATAGACACAAACACCGCATGGTTTTTAAAAAACTATGCGGTGTTTTTTAATTTAAATTAGAACAAAAAAATCAGATATTTTTTATTGAAAAAGGTATATCTATTTTTAAAAATTTATGAAAGTTTCTTATTATTACAATTCACTAGTAAGAATAATTTTCATAATAGACTTGTAAAATAAGTAATCCAAAAAAACATCCCAAAAGAAACATTAACTTTTGTTTGATACTATTTTATTAATGTAATTCATAAAATATCTTAAACAAAAGATATTCTAAAATAAAAAGAATAAAAAATAGTCACTTTCTTTTTAGAATGTGACTATATCATTAATTTTTGAAATTATTATTCAACTGAAACGTCTGCACCAGCTTCAACTAAAGCTGCTCTCATTGATTCAGCTTCGTCTGCTTTAACATCTTCTTTAAGAACTGCTGGTAATGAGTCAACGATTTTCTTTGCATCCATAAGACCTACATTTAAAAGATCTTTAACTACTTTAATAATTGCAACTTTTTTACCGTTATCTGCTTTTAAAACAACTTTGAAGCTTGATTTTTCTTCTGCTCCACCTTCTGCAGGTGCTGCTGCAACAGCAACTGCTGCAACAGGGTCGATACCAAATTCTTCTTTCATTGCTTCAACAAGTTCCATAACTTCTTTAATTGACATTTCTTTTAATGATTCGATAAATGTTTCTTTTGTTAATTTAGCCATTTTTATTTTTCCTTTCTAATTCGATAAATATGCTAATCTGTGTTTTTATTATTATTGAATATATTATTCTGTTTTACCTTCACTTACTAATTTAAGTGATAATGACATTTGTTGTAAAGGAGCCATCATTGAACGTGCAAGAATTGTAAGTGCTTCTTCGTATGTAGGAAGAGAAGCAACTGTTTTAACTCCGGCAGCATCAATAACTTTACCTTCATATGTACCAGCTTTAACAACCATTAATTTGTGTTTTTTAGCAAAATTTACTAATAATTTTGCAGCTGACATATCGTCATTTTGAGAAAATGCGAAAATGTTAGGTCCAACTAAGTGGTTAGCTAAATCTGCATATCCAGCTTTTTCAGCAGCAATTTTGAATAATCTGTTTTTGTAAACTTTAACTTCAACACCAAGAGCTTTAGCTTCTTTTCTAAATTCTTGAAGTTCAGCAACAGTTAATCCACGATATTCTGCAAAAGCAAGTGCGTGAGATTCTTGAATTTTTTCAGCGATTTCAGCAACAACTTCTCTTTTGATTGCTCTAAATTTTGATTCTGACATTTTTTGCCTCCTTTCAAAATTAAATTATTTGAATTTTGCAATACAGGTAACAACAATTGTAAGAATATACACTAGGTAACCAATTAAGCTTACGCAGTTACTGTCTTGATGTATTGCTTTACTATTATAAATAAAAAATAAGAAAAAAGAAGTCTTTTTCTAAATTATTTTAATATATAAAATAAAACCTAATTTCAAACCATAAAATGAGTCTTTTCAGAGAAAATTAAAGAATATTTAAAATAGTTTAAAATTAAGTTATGAGAAAAAGAATCTACTTGCACACAAATACAGAATTTTCATTTTTATACTCAAAAATCAGAGTAAATGAATTATTCGAACTTGCAATTCATAATAAATTAGAATATCTTCCTCTAACAGATGTTAACAATTTATACGCATTACCTTACTATTTTGAGTTGCAAAAAAAACATAATATTAAGCCTATAATTGGGATTGAAACAAAAATTAAATTTGATGAAAAAGAGCACTTTAAAGTTATTATTATTGCTAAAAATAATCAAGGTTTGGCACGCCTAAATCAAATTATTTTCCAAGTTTCTCAAAATAATTTTTTGACCACTTTACTCGAAATTGATGACCCAAACTTATTTGTTATTGATCATCTCGAAAAAGGAATGAAAGCTAAAAATCTTAATTTACCGTTTGGGGAAAATTTTTATTTGAATAGTAAAAAACAGCTCGATAAACCAACTGTTTTTGCTCCAACAAAACGGATTTTAAACATTGAAGATAATGAGATTCTCAAAGTTTTAGAACAAATTTCAGGTAAAAATTCTATTCAAAATTTTAATTACTATGAATATTTTGATGATCAAGAATTTGAAGATCTTGACGAAAGTGTCTATCAAACTATGTTAAATCTTGTTGAAGAAATTGATATTCAACCTCCTAGCAATGAATTAAAACTCGCAAAATTCGCAGATAATAGCACTGAAATATTTGAAAAATTAATCGTAGGAGCAAGGTTCCAAGAAATCATTAAATTTTATGATAAAAGAGAAGTTTTAAAACGAATTAAATATGAATACGAAACAATTGCAAAACTAGGTTTTATTGAATATTTTTTAATTATTTGAGATGCTCTAAAATGAGCTAGAGAAAATAATATTGAAGTTGGTCCAGGAAGAGGAAGTGCTTCTGGTTCATTAATTGCTTATTTGCTTCATATAACAGATGTTAATCCATTGGAATTTAATTTACTTTTTGAAAGATTCTTAAATGTAGATCGTGTTTCATTACCTGATATTGATATCGATATTCAAGATAATAAAAGAGATTTATTGCTTGAATATCTTAAAAATAGATATGGTGCAAATAATTTTGCTTTAATCTCAACTTTCCAAACCTTAGCTTCTAAAAATTCAATTCGGGATGTTGCTAGGATTTTAAAAATCCCAACAAGTGATGTTAATAAAATTTCAGCTGCATTAACCAAAAATGATGAAAACCTAAAATATGCTTATTTAAAAAACAAAAAATATAAAGTTTTAGTTGATAAATATCCAAACTTGCACGAATATGCCTCACAAATCGAAGGACTTCCTCGCCAAGTCGGCCTCCATGCCGCAGGGGTTATTATTGCAAATAATAACTTACAAGATTCTTTTCCAGTAGCATTAAATCCTAACGGTTTTAATCAAATTCAATTTACAATGAATTACTTAGAGAGGTTTGGATTAATTAAAATTGATTTTCTTGGATTAAAAAATCTCACAATTATTCAAGAAATTGAAAATTTAATTCCAAAACAGTACCATTTTCACAACATTGTAAATCATAGTTATTCAAAATTTATTGATTCAAAAACATTTGAAATGTTAAATAATTTAATTACAAATGGTATTTTTCAACTTGAAAGTGATGGAATGAAAAATGCGATTAAGTTAGTTCATGTCGATAGTTTTGATGATCTTTATGCAATTATTTCTTTATTTAGACCCGGTCCTGTTCAATATATTCCGATTTATGGAGAAAATAAAAAAGAACCAAATCGAATCGAAAAAATTCACCCTAAATATGATCAAATTGTTTATCCAACATACGGGATCATTGTCTATCAAGAACAAATTATGCAAATCGCACAAGAATTAACCGGAATGTCTTTTGCTCAGGCCGACTTATTAAGAAGAGCAATCTCTAAAAAAGATGAATCTCAATTGCATAGCTATAAAAAAGTGTTTTTTGAAGGCGGCTTAAAAAACGGAATTTCTAAAGTTACTCTTGAAAGAATTTATGCTAATATCGAAAAATTTGCAGACTATGGTTTTAATAAATCTCACGCTGTTGCTTATGCTTTAATTTCATACAAAATGGCCTTTTATAAAGCTCGTTTTCCAATGCAATTTTATGCTGTTTTATTAAGTAATTCTGTTGGTGACTTACTCAATATTAAAAAATATGTCTTAGATGCAAAGGAACAAAAAATTAAAGTAAATTCACCACAAATTAACATTTCAACTGATCAAGTTGAAATACGAAACAATCAACTTTACTTACCATTTAATATGATTAAAGGTGTCGGTCAAGTTGCTGTGCAAAAAATTATCTCCGAAAAAGCCAACAATGGTTCATTTAACAACTTTATTGAAGCTTATTTAAGATTAAGATCTAGTGGTATTGGTGATTCTGTGTTTACTTTATTAATCAAAGCTAATGTTTTTAAAGAATTTGCAAACGTTGCAACTTTATTAGATTTTCAATTAGAATGTGCATCTATTTTTAAAATTTATCAGGAACAAGAAAAATCTCAAAAGCCTCAAACCGAAGAAGAAAAAATTAATTTAATTCGAAATTTTATTAATGAAAACAATTATCAAAAATTAGAAATTCCTCATAAAGAAAGAAATATTGAAGAAGAAATGCAATATGAAAGCGAATTGCTCGGAGATACTTATAATGTTGGTTTTGATTTTAATATTCAGCAAAATAGTCAAGTAGTCAAACGAAAAAAAATTCAAGAAGTAGATCTTGAAAAATCTTGAATTGTCGTTTATGTTACTTCTGCAAAAAAACATGCTACTAAAAATATTGTAAATGTCGCAATGAAAGATGAAACAAAATCTATAATTGCATACGGTTTTACTGATAAAATATTTAGACTTATTGATAATTTTAATCCACGAATTTTATTAGTTAATATCTCTAAAAATGAAAAAAACTTCTATCGAATTTTTGATTGAAAGGAAATTGAAAATGAATAACAAACAAGAAGAAACTCTTAGTCTTGTCATAGACGGTAACTACTTAATGTTTCAAAGTTTTTTTGCTACTCAAAAAAACTATGGCGGAGAACTATTACGTAGTTCAAAAGGAGTTCCAACCAATGCAATTACAACCTTTATATCACAACTTGTGAAATTAGTTAGTTTTTTTAAACCAAGTAAACTTTTTATTGCTTTTGATGCCAAAGAAAAAACAAGCAGACATTTACAATACTCTGAATATAAAAGTGGTCGTTCAAAGGCTCCTGAAGAATTATTTATTCAATTTGATTTAATCAAACAAATTCTTGGTAAACTAGAAATTCAATTTCTACAAATCTCAGGCTATGAAGCTGATGATTTAATTGCGGCTTATTGCTCTAAAATACCAGGTCTAAAACTTATTTTTTCACGTGATAAAGATTTACTTCAACTTGTGAATAATGATGTTGCAGTCATTGAAAAAAATTCAGTTGGATATCAACTAATTGATAATCATAATTTCTTTGAAAAATTCGGTTTTTATCCTTATCAAGTTGTTAGTTTCAAAGGATTAAAAGGGGACTCCTCAGATAATCTCCCGGGTGTAAAAGGAATTGGTGATATAATCGCTAAAAAATTACTTGCAAAATTTGATAATTTTGAAGGAATTTATCAAAATATAGAATCAAAAGAAATTACGGAAGCTATTAGAAAAAAATTAATCGCAGGTAAAGAAGAAGGTTATATGTCATATAATCTTGCTCAATTAATTTCTGATGTTCCTGGTTTTGATGCAAATCCTTTGTTATACACTTTAACAATTAATTTTCCACAAGCAGAAGAACTACTTGATGAACTTGAATTAAACACAAATAAAAGATTATTAAAATCCCTTTGACAGCAACTTTAAAAATAATTTTGAATTTCAAATTTAAATTTAAATGTTTATCTATATAATTATTAAAAAAGCAATTTACTAAAAAACAGAAAATAAGACAAAGCACTAAATTTCCTCCTTAGTGTTTTGCCTTTATTTTTTCGCTTTGAGTAATTTTCAGTGAAAAATTTTCAAAATCAAAAAGACAATTATTCGCTCTTTTTTGAGCTAAAAATTTATTTTTCAAATCTTTTTATTTTTTTAATTTAGATTATAAAAAGGTAATATAAAATTAAAAGTAAAGCTAATCAATTTAAACAAGCTAAGATGAAAGGTTTAATTATGGAAAAAACAAATAATTTAATTTATTCTTATTTTCATGTCGATAATAGTTTCAGAATGTCTGAAGATGATTTTACTAACTTAATCAATTATTATCTTCCTATAATTGGGCCTAATGCTTTCACTTTATACCATAGTTTAAATGAAATTAGCAAAGACCCAAGTATGAAGAATAATCACTATGATTTTAATACTTTAACTTTATCTTTAAATATGAGTCACGAAGTGCTTCAACAAAGTAGAAGAATTCTGGAAGCAGTTGGACTAATGAATACTTATTCACACAACAAAAAATTAAGAACAGTTTTTAGTTTACAAAAACCTCTTGATGCTAATGGGTTTAAACAAAATTTCTTAGTATCTGATTTATTAAAAGAAAAAATTGGAAAAACCAATTTTGAAGCAATAATCAAACGTGGATTACGTAAAATTAATGTTCTTTCAGGACAAGAAATTGAAGACATTTCAACTGACTTTTTTGATATTTTCTCAGAAGAAGAAAAAAACAAAGTTGAACAACAAAGAAAAGAATTCTTTATTCAACTTGGACAAATTCAAAGAACACCACAAGAAATTGCACAAGCAGCTAAAACAGATACAACTCCAATGCCATTAGAAGTTGGAAATGTTATTTATAGCAATGAATATCAAGCAATTTTAGAATTAAGTACTATTGAATTTTATCGTCAAATTATTAATCAAGATCCAAATCATAGTGCTCAAATGTATATTGACGAATGACAAGCTCAATTTAAAGATGATAAAACAATTAATTTAATTTTATTTTTCGCAGCAAATAAAATTAAAAGTAAAAAAACTGTCCGTTGATTAAATTTTGGAAATTCTTTAATAACAGAGCTTTTAGCTAAAAATATTCACGAATTTACGCAAGTTGAAAATTATTTAGATGGAAAATTCCAGGCAACAGAAGAATATCGCAATCTTTATGATAAAAAATCATTTATGAAGGAAATTTATCTTAAAAAATTTAGATATAAAAATTAGAGGATTATTATGTTAAAAAAATCAAGTGAATTCATGGATTTTGAAAGTTGAATTACTTCAAGTCGTGAAGAATTAATTTTAGAAATCAAAAATAATCAAATTTTCCAAAAACTCAATACTAAATTAAATTTTTCAGATCAGGAGATCTGAAATTATTTTATTAATATCAAAGAATATATTGAAGGTAAAACAAGTAAAATTAACAAAAATAAAATTTGATTTTTAGAAATTTCACGAAATCCAAGAACCAATCAACTTGAATTTGAATATGTTTTAAACAAAAATGATATAGCTAATGAATTTTTACTCGAAAATAATTTTGAACTAGCAAGTATTTCAAGACCAAGTGAAAAAGAAGCATTTGAAGATATAAAAATCGAAGAAGCTAAGCATTTTGAATTATTTGAATATCGTGAAACATGAAAAAAAGCCACAAATACAAGAAAAAAAGTAAAATTGGATTTTAATCTTGGATTAATTGTTGAAGGTGAACTTAATAGTTTGAGAAATAAAGTTTTAAGTTCAATTGCTATTTCTTTTGCATTAAAGAAATATAAAGTAGCTTATATTGATGTAAATTATCTTGAAGATAGCTTGAAAGCTACCTTCAATAATACTGATAATGAAATGAGTCAAATTATCAAAAGAATGTCGGATGTAGATGTTTTGCTTTTAACTGAAATTGGTTTTAGAACATACAATTCATGATTTATTGAATCTGTTTTAATTAAAGTATTAGAAAATCGTTTGAAAAATAAAAAATTAACCTACATTGGTTCTTATTATTCACTAAAAGATTTAGATTCAATAGCTAATACCAAAGATTCACGAATTTCCAAATTTGCAATGAGAAAATTAAAAGAAATTATCAATAGTCTTTGCAATTATAAAATTTGAATAGGATTTTAAAGATGAAAATAGTTTTAGCAGGTACTCCTAACTTTTCCGTCCCAATCTTCGAAGAAGTTATTAAAAATTTCAACGTGGTCGCAATTGTCTCGCAACCAGATCGACCAGCAAATCGAGGTTATAAATTAGAACCCACTCCAACTAAATTGTTAGCACAAAAATACAATATCCCTCTTTTTCAGCCTGAGAAAATTTCAATGATTTACGATGAACTAGCTCAATTAGATTGTGACTTGCTCTTAACTTGTGCTTTTGGACAATTTATCCCTCAAAAAGTTTTAGATCTACCTAAAATGGGTGCATTAAATATCCACGGTTCACTTTTACCTAAATATCGTGGAGCTGCTCCTATTCAATATTCTCTTTTAAACGGAGATCAAGAAACCGGGATTTCTTTAATGTATATGACTTTAAAAATGGATGCCGGTGATGTAATTAAAGTTGCTAAATTACCTATTTTAGAAACCGATACAAGTGATACTTTATTTAGTAAAATGTCGCTTTTAGCTACCGAAAATATAACAAAATGATTATCTGATTTTCAAGAAGGTAACTTCGAAAGAATTGCTCAAAATGAAAGTGAGGTTGTTCTTAGTCCAAAATTAAATAAAGAAGATGCTTACTTGGAAACTAGTTTACCAAAAGAAGTTGCTTTTAATAAAATTCGTGCTTTTTCATCTAATCCAGGTGCTTACATAATTATTGATAATAAACGTGTAAAAATCTTTTATGCAAGCAAAGAAAAACGAAAAACTAACTCTTTAGAAATCAAATTTAGTGACGGCAGTCTTTTTGCTGAGGATTATCAATTTGAATCAAAAAAAAGAGTTAAATTATAAAAAATAAAAGTGGTAGTATTACCACAATTTTTAAATCTATCATTTGATAGATTTTTTTGTATTAACAAAACAATACTATAATTTAGCAAGTAAGATGATTAATATCTTATAATAAAAGTTAACTTATTACAAAAAATCTTACATATAACAAAATATTAGAAAGGTACTTTTTAAAAATATGAAAAAAGTTGCAATTAACGGTTTCGGAAGAATTGGTAGATTATTTTTCCGTAGATTATTAGAAGTTAAAGATAACTCTGTTGAAGTTGTTGCTGTTAACGACTTAACAGATCCAAAAACATTAGCTCACTTATTAAAATTCGATACAGCTTTCCACCAATTACCATATGAAGTTGAAGCTAAAGATGGTGCTATTGTTGTAAACGGAAAAGAAATTAAAGTATTTGCTGAAAGAGATCCAGAAAACCTTCCATGAGGTGAATTAGGAATCGACCTTGTTGTTGAATCAACAGGATTCTTCACAAGTAAAGAAGGTGGAGAAAAACACGTTAAAGCAGGTGCTAAAAAAGTTGTTATTTCAGCTCCAGCAGGAAGTGATTTAAAAACAGTTGTTTACAACGTAAACCACAACATTTTAAGCAAAGAAGATCAAGTAATCTCAGCTGCTTCATGTACAACAAACTGTTTAGCTCCAGTTGTTAAAGTATTAGCTGACAAATTTGGAATTGTTTCAGGTCTTATGACAACAATCCACGCTTACACAGGTGACCAAAGATTACAAGATGCTCCTCACCGTGATTTAAGAAGAGCAAGAGCTGCTGCTCAAAACATGATCCCTACATCAACAGGTGCTGCTAAAGCAATCGGTCTTGTAGTTCCAGAAGCTGCAGGAAAATTAGATGGTTTAGCTGTTCGTGTGCCTACAATCACAGGATCAGTTGTTGACTTAACAATTATGTTAGAAAAACAACCAACAGTTGAAGAAATTAATGCTGCAATGAAAGAAGCTGCAAACGAAACAATGAAATACGAAACAGCTCCAATCGTTTCTTCAGATATCATCAACGCAAACTACGGTTCAATTTTCGATGCTGGTTTAACATCAGTTAAAGCAGGTTCAAACGGAAACTTATACAAATTATTTGCATGATACGACAACGAAATGTCATACGTTTCACAACTTGTAAGAACTGTAATTTACTTTGCAAACTTATAATAATTTTTCAAAAAAAGTGCTCATTGAGCACTTTTTCTTTTGATTTTTAAAACCTTATTTTGTTTTTAGTTTAAAATTTAAATACTAAAAAGAAAAGAGTAATTATGAAAAGAAAAAATAAGTGAATTAAACTAACAACTTTATTAACCTTTGGTGCTTTGGCACCTTTAAATTTAACAAGTTGTTTCGATTTTGATGATGTAATAATTAAAGAAGAAAAAAGAGAAAGTCATAAGATTGAAAATCAAGAAAAAATCAAAGTACCCGATAGTGCTAATAGTAATTTAAATGTTGAGCTTCAAAATCTCAATTTTCCAAATTTAGAAGTAACTACTAATAGTGGAGAGTTTAAACAAAATATTTATACATATCAAAAAACAAATAAAGCAACTGAAGGATTATTAATGCCTATCGTTGATGAAAGAGAACAACCTACAAATTACAATCTCAATCTTTTACCAATTAGAAAAAGCGAATTTTCTTCATTAGAATTATCTAATGAAGATCTTGCTAAACTTAATCAAGTTGGAGAATTACCTAAGTTAATAACTGATTCTAAAACAAAACAAAGATTTTATCAATATCAAGATCCATACACAGGAATTATTTTCCGTGATTATGAATTCTTAGTTCCTGATTCTGAGCAAAAAGACTTTTTATTTGGTCCACAAGGTTTACAAATTCTTGCACAAGAATTTAAAAGAAAAGTACCCTTTGGTCCAGAGGTTTATGATTTACAAGCAATCAATATTAATGCACCTCTTGGATTAAGTAAAAATTTTCATGGACTATATACTCAAGAAATTAAAACAATCTACATTAATGGTGATGAATATAAAAATACAAATGCAAGTTTATATGACAAAGTCGCTTTACTCATGCCAACTATTTTCCATGAATACATGCATCACTGAGCTTCATCATATGTTTCCGTTGCTCCTAAATTTAATGGCATGAACGAGCAATCTTTAGTTAACAAAATTGAACCAAGTGTTTTAAAACCTTTTCCAGTAATTTATCAACCTGATCCTTTAAGCGAAAATGGTAACATCGAAACTTGAAATCGTGATTTTGCAAATAACTTTATTAAACTTTTAAATTATGATTTTAATAAAAAAGTTGTTCTTCCGGAAAATCTTTTTGAGCTATTTGAAATTTCAGAACAAGATCAAACTAAATTTATTTTTGAAAACTTCACGCTTGCTCAACTTTGAAAAATAGCAAACTTTGAAACAAAACCTCAGTTCAACGAAAAGGAATTAAATAATAGATATTACATCGATGCTTTAAAAAACTATAGCAATAAACTTAATGACATATTTTACTATTATTCTATGACAGAACTTGTACCAAGAGAATATACTAAATATGCTTACGAATCTTATTACAACATCAATGAACGAAGAACTAATTTAATTACTAATGGTCAAAATTATTTAGTATCTAGCTGATTTGGTAGTTACTCTTTTTCAAATACCAACAAAATAGTCACTTCTTTTAATCCATCTTCAAATAATATCGATTGATCTCGAACTTATTTAAACGGTCTTTCTAATCCAAATCGAGCCGGAAACTTCATTCAAAATGCAACATATTATCCAAATAATATTTTTGAAATTAGAGATTTTAAATATCAAAATCCAGACAATGAAATTCAAAACTTAGAAGAAACAAGAAGTAAAAATCGTAGTGTAGAATTTTATCAAACATTTTTGAAAGCAATGGGTTATGGTCGTACTATTTCGAACTTTTCAAAAGTACAAAACTCTCAAAATCATGAAACATTTAGATTTTCAGGTTATTTACCAAATAAAACTTATAGCGGTTTTGCGTTAAAAAACCAAAGCGGAAAAATTTATAAAACAATTGGACTTAAATATAATTCAATTTTCAACTTCTTTGGACATTATGATTTTGATCAAGGAGCTAGATTATTCAATCAGCAAAATAACGATCCAACAAATGAACGCTTAACTCAAATTAACAATCGTCTTTATCCAAAAAATAAATACTTTAGTTATACAACCAATGATTTCTTTGATGTTGTTGATGAAAGTGTAATTTACCTTTGAAAAGATCTTAATAATGATGGAAAAGCACAAGAAAATGAACTTGACAAACAAACTCCAATTACATTACCACAAGCACGCTTTGCTTCATCAATTCGCCAACACCAAAACGGTTCTGACTTAGTCGCTTTATATAACGAACAAAAACCTAGTGAGGTTATAATTCACCATGTTGAATAATCAACAATTAAACAAAAAAATCAGCTTTTGAGCTATTTTTTTGTTTATTCTTAAAATTTCTTTCATTGGTTTTGGTGGTGGAAACGCACTTATGCCTGTTATTAAAAATGAAGTTGTAAAAAACAAAAAATGAATTAACCAAGATGAATTTGATCAAATTTTAATCGTAACAAATAGTTTGCCAGGAGCAAGTGTTATTCAAACAGTTTCTTATATTGCAATTAAACTTCTTGGAACTTTTAAAGGAATAGTTGTAACACTAATCGCTTTTATTCCTCATCTTCTTTTTAGTCTTTTAATTTTTAAACTTTTTAAATATGTACCAATTGAATATGTTGTGTATATTGCTATCGGTACTTTAATTTCGATTATTATTTTATTAATTAATTTTGCATGAACTTATCTAAAACAAGCAAAAAATACTTTAACTGCTCCACTTTGGGTCTTAATTTTTCTAGCTACTTTTAGTTATAATGTTTTTGTTCCTGCACCATATAACATTCCTATCATTCCGATTATCATTATGATTCTAATTTATACGATAGCTTACCTATTTTCTTTAAAGAAACGAGGTAAAAATGATTAGTCTATTAGTCGCTTTACCTTTTTTAGTTTTAATTAGCTTGATTGTTTTTGGTGGTGGACAAGTCTTTATGCCTATTTTTAATTGGTTTTGAAATTTACTTGCAAACATTTTTGGAACAAATATTGATGAACAAAAAATTAATCAAATTTTTACTGTTGCTAATTCTACGCCCGGTGTGGTTTCAACAAAATTTGCTTTTTACACAGGTTTTTTAGTTGCAAACGGATCTTGATGAGGTTACTTAGCAATGTTCTTAACTTATCTCGTTTTTTGTTTGCCTGCAATTTTTTGCATCTTTTTCGCAATGAAATATATGAATAAATTTAAAGAGAATCATTTTCTTAAAAATCTAATTAGCATTTTTAAACCACTTCTTGCAGGAATTATGCTTGCACTAGCTATTCAGCTTTTAATTAGCATCGCATTACCGAATTATTATTTCAACAAAAGTGTAAACCTATACTTTGGTAAAATGAATCCTTCAAGTACTAGTTCGCTTACACTTCAAGTATTTGGAGGCAATGATAAGTTAAGTCAAATTAGAAGAATTTGCCTTTATATTTATTTACCTCTAGCTGCATTTATTGCATTAATTGCACTAAAATTTAAAGTTAATTTGTTTTTAATCATTATTATTAATGTTTTACTCGCTATAAATCTTCTTGGTTTATTACCAGAAGTAATTCACTTATGAAATTAAAGGAGAAAAAATGCTTAGAATTATTGCTGGTAAGTATCGTAATTTAAAATTAAAGCAGCCTGATAATCAAATCACTCGTGCTACAACAGATAAAGTTCGTGAAGCTGTTTTTAGTAGTTTACAATTTAAAATTCAAGATGCAAATTGTTTGGACTTATTTTCAGGTAGCGGAGCTTGATCAATTGAAGCCATGAGCCGTGGAGCAAACTACGTAGATGCAATTGAAATAAACAAAAATGCTTATAAAATCATTCAAGATAACATTAATTATGTCAAGGAAACTGGAATTAAAACTTGAAATATCGATGCATTATTTTTCTTAGAAAAAACAACTAACCAATATGATTTTATTTTTATTGATGCTCCATACAAAAAAACTAATTTAGTTAATCAAGCTTTAAATCTCATTGAACAAAAAAATCTTTTACAAGAAGATGGTGAAATCATTATTGAAACAGATCAATTTAAGGAAATTAATTTACCTACTTCATTCGAAATTTACAAGCACAAAAAATACGGAAAGATAGATATTCTTTATGTTTTTAAAACCTCAAATTAACGATCATTTAGTCGTAACTCCAAGGGAAATTAGTTATGAAGGTCTTGGTGTTGTAAAATTTAGTAATTACACAATCTTTGTTTACGATCTATTTCCTGATGAACAAGCAGAAATTAAAATCATTAAAGCTCAAAGTAAAATAGCTTTCGCAAGAGTTGTTAAATTTATTAAAACTTCTAAAGATCGAATTAACACTTTTGAGAGTCATAATTTAGATAGTGCACCCTTAATTAATTTAAGTTACGATAAACAAATTGAATTTAAACAAAATTATCTTCAAAAATTACTAACTTGAAATCTTGATATTGATAAATCAGTAATTCATAATTTTATTTCTAGTCCCAAAATTTATAATTATCGTAATAAAATTCGTTATAAACTAAATTTATATAATCAAGAGCTTGCACTTTTTGAAACCATAGCAAAAACCAATCAATTAAAATTAGCACAAAACTTTATATTAGTTGATAACAATTTAATTCAAATCATTAAAGAATTAACAAAACAAATTTCAGATTTTTTCACCAAAAATCAACAAGAATATAAATTAAAATATTTCAAAGAAATTACAGGAAGAATCAACTTTGAAAATCAAGTAACTATTTTGTTAGAAATTGAACCGTTATTCGATCTTCCTCAAAAATTAATTAATCAAATTATCAAAAATGAGAATCTAAAAAAATTAATAGAACTAGTTATTTTAAAGAATAAAAAAACGGCAAAAGTAATCTCTAAAAAACAATTCCAAATGCAACTTTTAGATAAAAGATTTATTATTGATCCTCTTTCTTTTTTTCAAGTCAATATCGAAGTTGCTAGTAAAATTTTTGAATTAGCTTTAACTTTTAAACAAGAAGAAAAATTAATTTTAGATTTATTTTGTGGTTCTGGTGTCATAGGACAAATAGCTGCTCAAAATGAAGAAATTTTAGGAATTGATATTGACTTAAACGCAATAGATAGAGCAAAACAAAATGCTAAACTTAATAAATTCACAAATGCAAAATACTATACTGGTGATGTTTTTAAAACAATAGCAAATCTTAAAGTAGACTGTTCAAACTCTTTTTTAATCTTAGATCCTCCTCGTGCTGGTTTGGGAGAAAAATTAGTGAATTGAATTATCGATCAAAAATTTAAGAAATTAATTTATATTTCCTGCGATCCAAGAACAATGACTAGGGATTTAAAACAATTAGAAAAAAGCAATTATAAAATTACTTACGTTCAAGGCTTTGATATGTTCCCTAATACATCACATATTGAAACATTGGTAATAATTGAAATAATTTAAATATATAGTAATTTATAATTTTCTTATAGATACCTAATATTCATAAAAAATAATAAAGAATATGTATACAGTAAAAATTACTATAAAATTTATTTATATTAGTATAAATAAATAGACACATTCCAAAAAAAGGAATGTGTCTATTTTATGCCTTTACAAAAGAACAAAAATGAAAATATATTCATATTTGCCAAAAAGAAAGTTTTTAAATACCAATTATAACTTTTGATAAAAATTTTTGAGAAAGATATCAAATCATAAAATAAAGAAAAGAGAGTAACTATGAAAATCCTTATAGAAGAGCTAAAGCTTTATTAAAGAGTTGGATAAAATATATAACTCCAACACGAATAATTAAGAAAATAAATCATGTAAAGGTAAAAAACTAATTTAGGAAGAATAAAAGATAGAGTTTGCAAATTTAAAAACAAAGAAAAAATAAAATATAATATAAATGTTATATATAAATAAAAAAGGAGGCTTGATACCTTTATTTATTAGAAAGGAATCGTTATGAATAAAGAAGAAATACTAAATCTACTTTTATCCAAAGAAAAAGTAGATTTAGAATATAAACTTTCTAAAAATGAAATTCCAAAAAGCATTTATCAAACAGTATGTGCTTTTAATAATCGTATTGGTGGGTATATTTTGCTTGGCATAAATGACGAAAGAGAAATTGTGGGGGTGGAAGAAGAAGTAATAGACAAAATGTTAAAAGACTTTACCACTTCCATTAACGATTCCAATTTAATCTATCCACCTTTGTATTTAACACCTAATGTAGTTGACATAAATGGCAAGAAAGTGATTGCCATTTATGTGCCAGAAGGGAAGCAAGTATGTCAATATAAAAAAGAATATTGAGATAGAATACATGAGGGAGATATAAATATCACAAAAAATATAGATCTTATTTCTACACTATTTGCTCGAAAGCAATCTTATTCATTTGTAAATAAGGTATATACATCTTTTGGACTAGAACATTTAAATACAAAAATCATTCAAAGAGCAAGAAAACTAGCTTTAGCAAGGGATTCAAAACATAAGTGGGGCGATATGAGTGATGAGGAACTATTAAAAAGTTCAGGACTTATGGTGTTTGATCCACAAACGGGGAAAATGGGGATTACGCTTGCTTGTATTCTTTTGTTTGGAGAAGATATAACAATCATGTCTGTATTACCCAACTATAAAACGGACGCAATTTTTCGAGTGGTCAATATAGATAGATACGATGACAGAAAAGTAATTATCACAAATCTAATAGATAGCTTTTATGAATTAATGGATTTTGGAGAAAAACATCTTAATGATTTATTTGTTTTAGATGGCACACAAAGAGTAAGTGCCAGAAATATTATATTAAGAGAGATTGTATCCAACTTACTCGTACATAGAGATTTTTCAAGCAATTATCCAGCTAAACTTATTATTGAAGAAAATCAAATTGTAACAGAAAATAGCAATATTGCAAGAGGAAATGGAGAGTTGGAACTTGGTGTGTTTAATCCTTTTCCAAAAAATCCACCAATTGCTAAAGTTTTTAGAGAAATAGGCTTAGCTGATGAGCTTGGTTCTGGGATGAGAAATACAAATAAATATGTAAGATTATATTCTGGACAAAAACCTACCTTTTTAGAAAAAAATATTTTTAAAACAGTGATTCCAATAAAAGAAATAGCTATACAAAAAGTCGGACCCGATAAAGTGCCGATAAGTGCCGATAAAGTGCCGATAAGTGCCGATAAAGTGCCGATAAGCGAAGATAACTACCTTTTTGATAACAATCAACTCCGTTATATTGTAGACTTTGCAAAAAATAAAGAAAGTTTTACAAAAAAAGAAATAGAAACTTTATTAGGGATAAAAGATACAAGGGCTAAAATATTGATTCGCAAGCTAGTTGAACAAGGTTTTTTAGAAAAATTAGGAGAAAATCGAAATAGAAGATACCAATTAAAAAAGATAATAACTAATAAACAAAATAAAGCAACTATTAAAGACGAGTAAAAAACTCGTCTTTTTTGTTTTAAAAAGAGAGCCTATGATCTTAGTCATTCCGGAAAAAGAAAATATCACAAACTTTAACATATAAAATGTTATCTTTATAAATTATTGGAAATTTTAAATAAAAATTAAATTAATTTATTGATAAATATAATTTGTTTTAACTAAGAAACATAAATTTTGGAATAAATTAAAAATCTTATAAAAATATCTAAAAAGTGGAAATCTTGATAATTTAAAGATTTATTTTAATTTTTTACCTTCAAAGGTTGTATTCTTTAAAAAACAAAATAATGTATAATTTAAAAAATTAAATATATTTTATATATTTAATAAACACACTTTAAGGAGGTTGTATGAGCGAAATTAAAAAACAAAATTATGACGCAAGTAATATCAAATATCTAGAAGGTTTAGAACATGTTCGCTTACGTCCTGGAATGTATATCGGAACAACCGCAAAAGCAGGATTACATCATCTTGTTTGAGAAATAGTTGATAACTCTGTCGATGAAAGTATGGCCGGTTATGCTCACAACATCAATATTACAATTACTAAAAATGAAAGTATTATTGTCGAAGATGATGGACGTGGAATCCCTGTTGGACCACACCCAAAATTCGGAATTAGTGCTCTTGAAGTTGTATTAACTAAGTTAAATGCTGGCGGAAAATTTGAATCACAAGCTTACAAAGTTAGTGGTGGACTTCATGGTGTTGGAGCCAGTGTTGTTAATGCATTAAGTGATTGAATGAAAGCCTGAGTTAAAAGAGATGGTAATATTTATTACGCAGAATTTGCTAATGGTGGACAAACAGTTCAATCAACAAAAATTATTGGTCAAACCAATGATGATTCAACAGGGACAACAATTGAATTTCATCCGGACTTTAAAGTTATGGAAAAAAATAGCTTTGATAAAGATTTAATTATTGATCACGCAAAACAAATTGCACACTTAAATCGTGGATTATATGTTAGCGTTACTGATGAAAGAGATAATTCATTCCAAGAATTTCAATACGAAAATGGAATTGTTGACTATGTTAAAGAAGTTAATGAAGGATATGATCCAATTAATAAAGAAATTATTTACGCAGAAGGTGAATATCTAGCAGGTGAAAGAACAGACGGTTCACCTATTACAATCGGGGTTGAAGTAGCTTGTCAATATCTTAGCGATTTTTATAGAAGTAATATTATTTCATACACAAATAACATTTCTACTCACGAAGGTGGAACACACGTTTCTGGATTTTATGATTCATTAATGAGATTAATAAACAATTATGCAATTGAAAAAGGAATCATTAAAACAGATTCTGAAAAATTTTCAAGAGAAGACTTAACAGAAGGTTTAACAGCGGTTATTTCGATTAAACACCCAACTCCACAATTTGAAGGTCAAACCAAAGGAAAGTTGGGTTCAAAAGATGCTAGAATCGCAGTTAATAGAGTTTTTTCTGAAGTCTTTGAAAGAATTCTCAACGAAAACCCTGAACTTGCTAAAAAAATTATTCAAATTGCAACAATCGCTCGTAAAGGGAGATTAGCTTCAAATGCAGCTAGAGATAACGCAAGAAGAAAAAGTGCTTTTGATAATGGTGGATTACCAGGAAAATTAAGTGATTGCAGTAGTAAAAACGCCGAAGTTAGTGAACTTTACATTGTCGAAGGGAACTCAGCGGGTGGAAGTGCTAAAATGGGCCGTGACCGTAAAACACAAGCAATTTTACCACTTAGAGGTAAGGTAATTAATGTTGAAAAAGCTCGTCAAGAAAGAGTTTTAGAAAACGAAGAAATCATGTCTTTAATCACAGCTCTCGGAACAGGACTTGGAGATACTTTCAATATTAATAAATTAAGATATCACAAAATCGTCATCATGACTGATGCCGATGTTGATGGTGCTCATATTCGTACATTGCTTTTAACATTCTTTTATAGATATTTTAAACCATTAATTGAATATGGTTTTGTCTATATCGCCCAACCTCCGCTTTACAAAATTTCACAAGGTAAAATAGTTGAATATGCATACAACGATGAACAAAAAGAAGAGATTATGTCTAAATTAAATCCAAATAGCAAAATTAACATTCAACGTTATAAAGGGCTTGGAGAAATGGATCCGGATCAACTTTGAGAAACAACTATGGACCCTGAAAATAGAAAAATGCTTCAAGTACAAATTCAAGATGCATACAAAGCAGATTTAATCTTTTCAACTTTAATGGGTGATCAAGTAGAACCAAGAAAAGAATTCATCGAAAAAAATGCAAAATATGCAACAAATATTGATTTATAAAATTTAAAAAGTAAGAGATTTATATCTCTTACTTTTTTCAATCAATTTCATCCTATTAAAAACATTGCTAGCTTTTTGTTATTTTCTCTCTTAATTATTCCTAAGTTTCGTTAAAAGTAATCATTAAGATTACTTTTTAAAATATTCTTCTAGTGCTTTAATGGTTAAATCATTAGATAATTGCGGATTTACTTGTCCGCCTGTTTGCTTCATAATTGCACCTAAAATAAATTTAACAACTCTTTCTGGACGAGTTGGATATTCAACAATAAGATCTTGATTTTGTTCCATAATTTGGTTAATTAAGTTTGTTATTAAATTTGGATCTGTGATTTGTTTTAAATTATGTTTGGTAAGCAATTCATCTAGATTACCTTCAAAATCAGGTAATAAAGGAATTAGTTTTTTCAGAGATTTACCAGAAATTATTTCTTGCTCCAAAAGAACTAAGGCTTCCGCAATATGCTCAGGCTTAATATTTAATTTATAAGCAAGTGTTGATTTTGAATTAGCTAATGAGACAATTTCAGCAAAGAAAACCTTTGATAATTTATCTTTATCTTGATATGGAATTGAGTCAAAATATTTAGCTAAATCTAAATCATCTATTAAGGATTGAACGTAAATATTTTGAATTCCGGCATTAAGATATCTAGACTCTTTTTCAAGAGGCAATTCTTTAAGTTCTACCTCATCAATAAACTTTTTAGAAAGTTTGATAAAAGGAATATTAGGCTCAGGAAAATATTTATAATCAACTGTACCTGTTTTAGTTCTCATTACAATATTTGTGTTAGCTTGATCATCAAAACGTTTAGTTTGTTGTAAGATTTTTTCGCCTTTTAGAATTTTTTCACTTTGCAACTTAATTTCATATTCAATTGCTTTTTTGATATTTGAAAGTGAGTTCATATTCTTAATTTCAACTTTAGTTCCGAATTTTGAAACACCATATGGACGTAATGAAATGTTAACATCACAACGTAATGAACCTTGTTCTAATTTAGCTTCTGAAATTTCTAAAGCCAAAGCTGTCTTTTTAATCATATCTACATATGTAGCAGCTTCATCAGCACTTCGAATCACAGGGTAAGTAACAATTTCAATTAACGGAATTCCTGCACGATTATAATCTAATTTTGTTCCATCTTCACCATGATGTTGTCTTGCAGTATCTTCTTCTAGATGAATTCTTTCGATTTGAATTTGTTTTGTTTGATTCTCCAATTTGATTGTAATTTCTCCATCTTTACCAATTGGGCGATAAAACTGAGTAATTTGAAAACCTTTTGGTAAATCAGGATAAAAATAATTTTTCCGGTCAAAATGAAGTTCATCATCAATTTGCATATTTAAAGCTTTTGCAAGAGCAACTCCAAATTTGACAGCTTGTTTATTAACTAGTGGTAAAGTTCCTGGGTAAGCTAAATCAATTTGATGTGCACATTCATTAGGATTTGCATTAAAATCAATCCGAGCAGGTGAAAACATTTTAGTTTGAGTTTTTAATTCTAAGTGAATTTCTAAACCAATAATTACTTCTAAATTATTCATTGATTCCTCCTAAAATTTTTTCAAAATACTCTGCTATTCCTAATAATTTTTGATCTTGATAAATTCCGCAATCTAATGCAAGGTTATATGGTAAATTTTGATATTTTCCTAGTGGCATAGTTAATGATGGATTACCAGCTAAGTTGCTTCCTGTTAAAATATAATCCATAATACCATAACTTTGCGGTTCATTAATTAAAGGTGCAACCCCTCCAAAAGCTGGATAAATCACAACATCAGCTTGAGCGTGTAAGCTTGCTAAATAATCCTTAACAACACGTCTAGCTTTTTGAGCTTTCACAAAAATTTCAGCTTGATTTGCTTCATAAAGAAAATAACTCCCTAAAGCTAAACGCTCTTGGACCATTTTTCCAAAACCTAAGCTACGAGTTTGACGCATAATTTCTTCTCATGAATTAGCTTCAATTCGATTCCCGAAAGCAACTCCATTTAAATTCGCAAGATTAGAAGAAGCTTCTGAAAAACTAATAATTTGATAAATTGGTTTAATTGTTCTTAAAATTTTATAATCAGGTTTAATAAGTTTAACATCAATTCCTTCTATTTTTAATTTTTCTAATAATTTTGAAAAACTTGTTTGGACATAATCACTAATTAAATCACTAAAATCTAAAGCTAAAACACTTTGAGGTTTAGTTTTCTTAACTTCTTGGATTTCAACTTCAACAGAAGTCATATCTTTTGAATCTTTACCATAAAGGGTTTGTGATGTTAAAATCAAATCATTAATGTTATGTGTAAAATAAGCAACAGTATCTAAAGATGAAGCATACGCAAACATACCATAACGACTAATTGCTCCATATGAGGGTTTAAAACCAACTACACCATTATAACTTGCTGGAAGACGGACAGAATCACCAGTATCACTTCCTAAAGCAATTCCAATATTTTTTGTAAATGTTGCAACAGAACCTGATGAAGAACCACCTGATAAACGAGCTTGATCAAGAGGATTTTTAATTAAACCAAAAGCACTATGTGTTCCTGTTCCACCAAGAGCAAGTTCGTCATTATGCACTTTCCCAAGAGCAATCGCTCCGTTGTCTAAAAGTTTTTGAACACAAGTTGCATTATAACTTGGCTCAAAATTCAGAAGAATTTTTGAGCTTGCTTGAGTTGGTAAGTCTTCGGTTGCAAAAACATCTTTGATAGTTAAAACAACATTAGCAACAAGTCCTTGTTTGCTAATTTGTTTAGGTTTTGAATATAAATTAGCAACTGCATTATTTTGATCATTTTGTAATTCATTTAAAGCTAAAGTAGCATTTCCTAAATTTTGAAATTTACGTTGCATTATTTAACCACCTTTGTTAAAGTTACATAGTCTAAATCTTTTGTTGCAGCATTTTTTAAAATATCTTGTTTAGTAATGCTCCATGAAATATCTTCGCTATCCTCTCTTAAAAAATCAATTTGAGGAATTTCGTTTAAATGAGATAGTGGCTTAACATTTTCTAAATCTAAGTCATTTAATCATTCTAATTGAAGATGAATTGAATTTCAATTAATTAAAATATTTTCAATAACTTCATCTGTTGGTTCGAACATTAAAGAACTAACAATTTCTTTTAAAGATTGTTTATCTATTTTTTGCATAAAAACTCCTTATTTTGGTCATTTAGGTAAAGAATAAAACTCAACTTTATTTAAATAGCTTAGTTCACCTTTTAAGCCATTTAATTTAAGATAGTAAGAATGAAGCATTAAACGAGATGCTTTTTTTCCTCCGTATCTTTTGTCTCCATAAATTGGTTTTCCAATATTTTGAAGTGCAATTCTAATTTGGTGTTTTCGACCACCTTGTGCCAGTTCTGCAATTTTGCGTTTACCATCAAAAGTTAAAATTGTTTTAGCGTATTTTGAATTCGGTAAAGGCGTTCTAGAAGCTTTCATTTTATTTGAAAGAGAATCTTTGAACATATATAGTTCCACGACTCTTTTTTCTTCATTAAAATCACTTAAAAATAAATATTTTTTGACAAACTCTGCATTTGCTTGATTGAGTGCTACTAATGCTTGATATGTTTTTCCGTAAAGAATAATTCCACTAGTTTCTTTATCTAAGCGTCCTACATGTGATGGCTTAAAACTATCAACTTGTTTGTATTTTAAGTAATTTAAAACAACCATATCCAAGCTTTCATCACTTCCATGAACTTCAATTCCTGATTTTTTATCGATAACTAAAATTTGATCATCTTCATATAAGATATTAAGATCACTTCCTGCTGATTTGTTAATTTTGGTTTCTTTTTGGACATCAAAAACAGCATAAACAATAATTTGATCATTTTCGTTAATAATTAAATCTTTTTGATTTGTTCTTTTACCATTAACCTTGACATCTTTTTTACGAAATATTTTTTCTAATTTGCTAATTGGTAAATTATTTAAATATTTTTGTAGCAACTTGTATAAAGTTCGACCTTGATCATTTTTTGTGGCTAAAATTTCGAACATAAATTTCCCTTCTTAAAAATTAAATAAAAAATAATCCTAAAAGTAAGTTGGATTATTCTTCCCTTTGACTTGAAAATAAATCAAAATCATTAGCTTCATTTTCAAGTCCTTCAACATAGTTAAAATCAGTTAAAGAAGGTAAGTCCCGCATTGTGGAAATTTTAAAATAATCATAAAATTTATTAGTTACACCGTATAAAACAGGATGTCCTGGTGTTTGAGCAACCCCAACTTCCTCAATTACTCCTTTAACTAAAAGTGTATTAATTACTTGATCACTTGCAGCTCCCCGAATTTGAGCAATTTGACTACGAGTAACTGGTTGTTTATAAGCAACAATTCCAGCAACTTCAATTGCAGCATTTGAAAGCTTGTGTTTTTTTGTAACACTAACCATTTTTTGAATGTATTCTTTAACACTTTCACGTGTTGCCAATTTATAAACATCATTAAATGCTACAACTTTTAAACCACGATCTTCATCATTGAAATGTCTTTGAAAGTCAATCATAATTTTTTTAGCTTCCGCAAGTGTATTTAAATTAAAAATTTCTTTGACTTGTTCAAGATTTATACCCTCATCACCTTGAATATAAAGAAGTGCTTCGATAATTTTATTCTTCATAAACTTCCTTTCTAATAATTTGAATTTGATCAAATTGATGATCCTGAATAATTTCAAGATATTGTTGTCTTGCTAAATCCAAAATAGCAATCAAGGTAATAACAAAGTGTTTTAAACTCGGAAGTGCAAAAACTTCTTCAAAGCTAAGCTCTTTTTTGGTTTGAAGCATAAGTTTAATTTTTTCGATTTGATCAGCTGGTGTAAGATTGAAATTATCTAGCTTGGTTTGACGGAGCTTTTGTGCGTATACCCGCTCAAACATTTTTCTTAAAACTGTGATTAATTTTACCGGATTAGAATGACCATCTAAAGTTGCGTCGTCACTATCAATTAGAAATTCTTCAACATTACTTGGTTTTTTAATAAATAAGTCTTGCCGCTCTTCTTCAAAAAGTCTCAAAGTTTCCCGAACCTCTTTGAACTGTTGGTATTCAATTAATTGCTGCAAAATTTGCTTTTTCTCTTCTTCAACTTCCTCATTTTCTTCGCCAGGTTCTTGAAGTAAGATTTTTGCTTTTAATTGAATTAGTGTGGCAGCCATAACTAAATAATCACCAGCAATATCAATTTCACTTTCTTTAAGCTGATTAATAATTTCTAAATATTGATTAGCCACTTCAAGTAAATTCACTTCTAAAATATTAATTTTTTTATCTTTAACTAAAGATAAAAGTAAGTCAAGCGGTCCATCAAAATCATTAATTTTAAAAGTATAATCATCCGAAATAAATTCATCTGAATGATTATTGCGTTTAAAAAATGGATTGGTTTTATTTTTTTTATTCTTTGTCATATTTTTTAATCTCATCAATAATTGATTTTCTAACTTTTTCACCAAGTGCTTTGGCGTCTTGTCCTATAATTGTGCTTGCTTTAATTGGTTTTAAGAAAGAAACAATAACTTTAATTCTTCCTCTTCGTTTGCTATTTAAAGCTTGTTCTGAATTAATAATTGCAACCGGGATGATATTTAAATAATTTTTTTGAGCAGTTTTAAAAGCACCTGCTTTAAATTCACCTAAATCATCACCTTGTACTCTTGTACCCTCTGGAAAAATCACGCCATATCTTTTCTCTTTTTTAAGATATTCTCCAAATTCTAGTACTTTAGCTAAACTTTCTCTAAAATTAGCACGATCAATTGAAACAGTATCGAGTAATTTTAAAGCATGTTTTAAAACTCTCTTTTTCTCAAGTTCTTTTTTAGCAACAAAAGTAGGAAATTTGTGTGAATCTCCAAGTGCTTCTGTTTGTTTTTCTAAAGCAGCAATAATAAGTAAAGCATCAATGTTTGATTTATGATTTGGTGTTAATAAAACTCCACCATTATTTGGTAAATTATCAAGTCCTTTAATTACATAGTTAACATTATGCATTTTAATAATTTTTTTTGATAATTTTAATAAATATGAATAACGTTCATTTAAAGAAACCATCTCTGGTGTTCTTTTGTATTTTCTTGACATTGATCAAAGTTTTCTTGCACGATGAATTCAAGGTAAAGCAAATAAAATCTTTTTAAGTGTTATGTTAAAAGCAAATTTTTTCATAATTCTCCTAATTTTCAATTACAAAGGCAATTAAATCATCGCCATCATGGCTAATTGAAATACTAAAATTCTTAAAAGTTCAACGATGATTAATTTTTTGAAGTTCTATTTTCGAAAATGAAAAATAAGAATTATTAGCCTTAAAAATTGCCTCTTTAATTGCTCAGGCACGAGCTAAGAATAATGCTTTTTTTTCATTTGTTATCTTTAAATAATCTGAGTATTCAGCTGGTGATAAAATTCTCTGAGCAAAAGAATCTGACGCAGCTACAAAACGTGAGATTTTAGTTAAATCTACACCTATATTCTTCATAGTTTTAATTATAATTTATTATTTAAATAAATTAATAACTTTATTTTTAATTTGTTGTAAAATAAATAGATTTTTTGACTTTTATAAGTAGATTGCTTTTGGAATCATTAATTTATGAAAAAAGCTAGTCAAAATAAACTAGGACAGAAAAAATTAACAATTTATCAAATTGGATAGCCCCATACTATATTCGTATGGGGTTTTTCAATTCAAACATGATTGAATTCTAAATTTATTGTATCAATGAACATAATTAGATATCACTTTTTCTAGTTCACTCAAAGTCATAGCTTTGATATTTAAATCTCTAATTAATTCAGTTTTTAAATTTGAAAATCAATATTCCACAACTCTATTATCTAAACTATTTCCTACTTTTGAAAGTGAAATTATTCCACCTTTATTTTGAATAAAACGAGAAAAATCATCAGATGTATAAGTTGAGCAATGATCTGAATGTAATATAAAACTTTTTTCAAAATCAACATTTTCAAATGTTTTGTAAATTAATTTGGAATCATTAAATTTAGAAAGAGAAAAACTAATTATTTCTTTAGTTTTATGTTTAATTACTACTGAAAGATAAACATTATTGTTTATTGCATCTTTTGTCGCTGGAAGATATGTTACATCAGTAGCATATATATTTCTGTTATATACATCATTATAATCTCTATTAACAATGTTTTCTTTTATGACAGATGTATTCTTTACTTCTTTTAGTTTTTTTCTTTTTCTGACATTGCAAAATAAACCTAAGGCATTCATATATCTTCCCAGAGTTCTTTCGTTTATGTCTATTTTATAGTGCTTTAAGATAAAATATTTTAATTTTTGTCTACCATATTTAGATCTATTTTGTTTAAATGAATCAATAATCAAGTCTTGGTACTTTATTTTTCTGGATTTAATTCTAGGAGCAAAATTATTTCTTTTATGTTTGGATATTGTTTGTCTACAAAGATACAACAAAATAGCAAGTTTATACGAAGCCATATTAATATGTGATGCCTCTTGAACTTTTTCTGTTTTAAATTTATCTTTTGTAATTTCTCTATATCTTTTTGCAATTTCAATTAAATCTTCTCGTGTAAAAATGTCTCAATTTATATCTTGTTCTTTCGCTTTTCTTGACCTACCGGTTCCAGGCTTTCTTGGTTTTTTATTCATATTAAAATTATAATGTTTTAATATTCTTCGTAATCTCGCTTTCACATATTTATCTTTTGCTTTTGCACCATATTTATACATCAGTTCAATCGCATCCTTTTTACCTAATTGAAAAAATGTATTATAAATTTCTTTTTCTTGTTCTTCTGTAAAATGTTTTCCCATTTTTTCTCCTTTAAAAATATAAAAAATTAACATTCGAAGGAATGTTAATTTTTATTGTCCTAGTTTAAAAAGGTGTTATTTCAGCTTTTTTCAAGCAAAATCTTTGAAAAATGTAAATATTTACTCATTTATAAAATATAATATTTATAAACAAAAAACAAGGAGGGAAATGAAATTATTTAAACACAAGAAAGTAGAATTAACAGAATTATTTTTTGATTTAGTTTTTGTTTTTGCAATTTCAAGGTTAACACATGTTCTAGGACATTTGCACCACGGTTTTATTGCAATGGACGAATATTTAAAATATATAATCATGTTCTTGGCTTTAATTGCAACTTGAACGTTAGAAACAACCTTTGTTAATAGGTACGGAAATAATGGAATAATGAGTCGAGGGGCAATTTTTGCAAATATGTTCTTCCTAATGATTTTTTCAGTTGAAATTACAGCAAAATGAGAAGAATCATTTGTTCCCGCTACTTTGGGATTAATGCTTTATATTATGACTACCATGTTTCAATTCCTATATGTGAGGATTAAAAATAAAAACCTGACAGAAAACGATAAATATGTTGCAAACATTTTTATTGCAATGACAGCAATGATGGTCACCTTATTTATCATTGGATTAATAATTGGATATAAGTATGGAAATTATTTGGCTATTATTGCAACAATTTTAGCGTGAATTATTCCTCTTATATATATTAAACGAATTTCAAAAGTGCCAATGAATTTTGGTCACTTACTTGAAAGAATGACTTTGCTCACAATAGTGTTTTTTGGGGAAACTGTTGTGACAATAAGCCTCTTTTTTAAATTTAAAAATATTGATTTTGATACAGTTTTTGTCTTTTTAATTATGGTCGGCATGTTTTACTTGTACATAACTTATTATGATGATTTAATCGAGATAAATCAAGCTACAAGTGGAATGCATCTTATTTATACACACGTTCTAATTTTTATCTCTATTGCAGGTTTAACAGTTGGAATCGGATTTTTACACTCATCTGTCAAAATTAACAATCTATTTAGAGTTACATTTTTAGTTATCAATATGTTTATCTTTATTCTTGGATTGCACGTTGGAAGTAGATATATTAAAGGATATTTCAAACTTGATTTCAAATATTACATTTTAACAGCTTCAATTTGAATGACAGCTTTTGCATTAATGTTTCTTTTTAATAACTCACGTTTTATTGTGTCATTTATTTTAACTAGTGCAATTATCTTGCAAATTATTAACGTGAAATTTCAAACAATTTTTGATAAAATGGAGCATTCTCGTTTACAAGAAAAACAAAAAAATGAAAAATAAAAAACTTAGCTTTGAAAGCTAAGTTTTTTCAATTTAATATGATCTAATAAACTTAGATATGGTGCCCAAGACAGGATTTGAACCTGCACGGATTGCTCCACTAGATCCTTAGTCTAGCGTGTCTGCCAATTTCACCACTCGGGCAATTGCAAAAATATTATAAATTATTTGAAAACAAAGTCAAGAATAAAGTTATAAATCATTTAATTTAAAAAAGAATCACTAATAAAAGTGATTCTTTTAGTTTAAGTTTGCACGCTAATAAGAAATTAGAAATTCATTTGCACATCTTGAATTTGTGTTTTTGAAGCTGAGTAAAGCGGAATTGTTTCAAGACCTAATGAATCTGCAATAACTGCTGATGGTCAAGTAAATAATTGTGAGTTAAATCTATTAACTTTTGAATTGTAAAGTCTTCTTGAAGCTGCGATTTCTCTTTCAATATTAATTGTTTCATCCATTAATTCTTGGAACAATTTTGAAGCTTTAAGATCTGGATAGTTTTCAACAACCGCAATTAATCTTGAAAAAATATTTTGATTAAGTGATTCAATTTCAGCTGAATTTGCTGCTGTATTTCCTGAGTTTGTTAAATTTCTTAATCTTGAAATTTCTTCAAAAACAGATTGTTCCATTTCTTTATAACCTTTAACTTGTTGGTATAACTTACTTAAAGTGTCAAAACGTTTGGTGAGTTGGATATCAATCCCTGAAGCTGCTTCTTGAATTGCGTTTTGTTGTTCAAGTAAAGAGTTTCTTGTTGAAACATGTGAAATAATTGGAATCAAGAAGATAAATGATCCATATCAAACCACTTTTCCTAAAGTTCCAGCTTGTGCTTTAACAGGTCTATTGTCAACTGCTGGTGTAAAAGATTCTTCTTTTCTTTCTTGTCTTTGATCAAAAATATTTGCCATATTGCTTTCTCCTAAATTTTTTGTTATATATAACTAAATTATAAAATAATTTAAATTTATTAAAATCAGATATTCATTTTTTAATTCAAAAAGAAAAATCTAGATCTATGACCTAGATTTTAAAAATTGAAATGAAAATTATCTAACTTCACCAACAAGAGTTGTTGTAGTTTGAGCTTCTAATTCTTCATTTGTAAATGAGAAGTCTTTGTGAGATCCTTCTTGAAGAACAACACAAATAACATCTGATTGAATATTTTTGCTTGCAAGTAATTCTAAATCTACTTTTGCAATATTTTGACCAGCTTTAACATGATCTCCTGTTTGCACAAGTGATGTAAATCCTTCACCATTAAGTTTTACAGTATCAATTCCGATGTGAATTAATAATTTAACGCCTTCTTTAGTTGAAATTCCGTAAGCGTGTTTTGTTCCAAACACTAAGTCTACTTGACCGTCAACTGGTGAATAAACATTACCTTCTTTATCAGAAGCAAACTTAACAGCAAAACCTTGTCCAAGTGCACCTGTTGAAAACGCACCGTCATTAAGTTCTGATAAGTTCATAATTTTTCCACGTGCAACAGTTTGTAATTTAACTGGGTTAATTAATTCTTCTGTTTGATCGTTAAAAGCTTTTTGTGTAGCTTCAATTACATCCGCTTCTGTAAATTGAGGGTTTTTTGCTAAATATTCTCTAATTGCTTCTCTTTGAGATTTAATTTTAGCATTAAGTTGTTCAGCAGCAGGTCCAAAAATTGCTTGAACATGGTGTTGACCTTCGTATTTAACTCCAAAAGCACCAGCTGCTTTTAATTTACTTTCTGATACTAATGAAGCATCTTTAACGTCGTATCTTAATCTTGAAGCACAGTTATTAAATGCTGTAATATTATCAATTCCACCGTATGCTACTACGATATCTAAAGCTTTTTTATCAACATTTCCTAAATCGCTTGTTGTTGTAGAAGCGTCGTTTTTGCTTGCGTTGTAATCTGCTTTTGTGAATAATTTTGTATTTCCACCTCTACCTGGTGTTTCAAGATCTTTTCAACGAATGAATCAGTAGAATAATCCAAGGTAGATAAAGAAGTATGGAACTCCGACAACAAATGGTCAGTAGAAGTTTGTTCCTTTTTGAACATTAACCATACCGTAAATAACCATATCAAGTGCTCCACCTGAAAAGGCCATTGGAATGTGTACTCCAAGTACGTTTGCAAGTAAGAATGATACAGCTGCTAAACCTGCATGGAATACTCAGAATAATACTGGTGATAAGAATAAGAATGTAAATTCAATTGGTTCTGTTACCCCTATTAAGAATGATGTAGCAGCAGCAGGAAGAACAGTTCCTAATGTAACTTTTCTATTTTCTTTTGGAGCAGCTAAAACCATAGCAACAGCAGCTCCTGGTAATCCAAACATCATAATTGAGAATTTACCATCCATAAATCTTCCAACACGGATTCCTAAATCTTGTGCTAAGAAGTCAAATACTGGTTTACCAAATACTTGGTTTTTATCTCATTTAATAATGTTAAGTGAAATTGTTGAGTCACCTTGTAATCTTGCGGCATTTTCTGCAACGAAAGTTTTAAATGACTCTAAGTCTGCAGCTTGTTGATCTGTTAATTTAGCAACTGCTGCTAAACCTTCTTTAGATGCTAAGTAAGAATTTAACGCACTCTCAACATCCCCACCAACTGGTGTATATCAAAGTGGTGAGTAAAATACTTGGTGTAATCCAAATGGAATTAATGATCTTTCGATTCATCCAAAAACAAATGAATCACCATATTTTAATTGTCCTAATCCTTTACCTGCGGCGTTTAAAGCAACCCCAACTCATGGTCAAAAGATTAAGAAAACAAAGGCTAAAATAGCCATAAGAGGAATTGTAACTAAAGCTACGAATCTTTTTCCTCCAAAAAATGAAATAGCACTTGGTAATTGGATTGTGTGGAATCTTCTGTAAATTCATTGAACCACTAATCCAACAATAATACCACCAAAAACAGAAGTTTGAAGTGATTTAATACCTAAACTTGAACCAACTAATTTATAAAGTGATTCAGGATTTCTTCCAAGTCCTGAGAATAACACTGTATAACCTGGGTTTACTTTAGTTTGTACAAGAACATTTTGTGCATTAAGAGCAAGATTTAATGCTTTTCCTTTTGAATCAGCAAAAGAAATAACATCATTTACTTTTTTAACTTGTACTAAAATAATGTGATCTTGTAAAGACGCCTCGTTACTTAATAAGTAGTAAGTAGGTGTACCAACTTGATCATAAGCTACTGCTAATTTTTGGTTGTTAACAACAACATTTCCAAATTCATTTGCAATGTTGTTTTTATCTAAAACTATGTCATAAACATTAGTTGTAGTAAGATGTGAAGTTGATTTGTCTCAAATAAAGACTGACTGAATTGCTAAGAATACTGTATATCCAATAACTGTCGCAAAAACAGCAACACCAGCTTCATCTGTGAACGCAATAACGAATGCAATTGCGAATAAAAGTGGTAATAAGAAGAAAATTGGATCACCTAAGTTAGTGATAAATGAACCAAAAATCTTTAAACCTTCTGATGATGAATTAGAGTTAATTGCAGCACCAATTCCTAAAAACATTCCGGCAATTGCCATAACTGAAATAGGAAGCATGAAGGCACCAGAAATTTTTGATAAAACTTTTCTGACTTTTCCTGAACCACTATTATTTTTTGATTTTTCTTTTTGAGAAGAAAAAACTTTTCCTTTAAATAGTGAAAACATTTTATCCTTTCTTTTTAAGTTTTAAAAACATTAAATATCGATATTAATTTTCTAATATCTAATTACTATTGTACTAAGCAATAACTTAATATTTTTTACCATAACTAATCAAGAGAAAAGAAAGTGATAAATATTTCCACATTAGAAAATGAAAAACGAAAAAATTCTTAAAAATGCTATTTTATCTATGAAAAATCAATTAAAAATATACTTTTTAATATGAAACATTTTTTCATTTTTGAAAATCTGATTAAAATTTTATTCATTTTTTGTTCAAATATGGGAGAACTTCCATTTTTTTATTATTTTTTTTATTTATTATTTAGAGGGTCACTTTTTCTCTCTATAATAATTACACATTATTAATTGTTAATAAAACTAATGATAAGGAGAAATTATGTCAAAAAATAAACACGTAATTATTTTAATTAATGGTAAAAGAAGAAGTGGTAAAGGGCTTCTTAGTAATAAATTAAAAGAAAAATGTGCAGAGGATTTCGATAATAACGTACATGTTTTATCTTTTGCTCAGCCAATTAAGCAAATTACAGAACCTATCTTAAAAGAAATTAATTGAGACGGAGTTGATAAAGAAATTGTTCGTCCACTTTGAATTGCAATGGGTGAAGTTGGTAGAAACATCGATAACAATGTTTGATGTGCAAAAGTTTTCGATAAAATTGTGGATATTGCGGAAAAATCTTCAAAAGCTAATCAAAATAGTTTGTTTTTAATAGATGATCTACGTTTTCCTAACGAACTTGACTATTTCAAAGGGAATAAGAAAAGACTTGAACAAACTGTTAAAGAGGGTGATGAAATTAGAATTGTATCAATAAGAATTGAAAAATTTATGGATGCACAAAAATTTGTACCCGGAGTTGATGATAACTCAACAGAGACAAGTTTTGATAAACTTGTGAATATTTGCTTTGATCACATTGTTCCAATGGATGTCTTAATTAATCGTCATTGACTTCCTAATTTCTCTAATGTCGAAATTATGGCAGATGTTATTATTAGTAATTTTTTAAAATAAATCATGGCTAAAAGAAAATATTATAATAAAAAAGATTACTTCATTGACTTAGAAAATCGTCAAATGATCCTAAGCGATTCGCTTTTTGCTGCTTTAAAATCAAATAATCAATGAACAAAGTACAAAAAAATCGGAGGAAGCTCTATTGGAGATATTCTTTTAAAAGATGAACCTTTTAAATCTGAATTTGGTGCATTTTGTCACATCACAAGATTAAAACTTCCTGTAATGATTAATAAATATGTTCATGCAGGGACCGTTCTTGAACCACTAATTTTTGATAAATTAAGAGAAAGTCAACCTAATAAGTGATCTTCAAAAATTTTAAATTATGTTGCCGCCGATTATAACTATGATTATTTCGCTGGTAAAGATGAAATTTTCGGAGGAGTGCCTGACGGTTATATGTCAACTCTTGAAGAATTTAATTTAGAAAACGAAATTAATGAGTTAAAAAAACAGTTAACTAATTTTAAAAATAACAATAAAATCGAAGAAATTGCAAAGTTAGAAGATCAAATCGCATTACTTGAATATAAATTTAATAAAGAACATCGTGAAAAAGGTGTGATTTTAGAAATCAAAACAGCAGGAATTAAAAAAATGGCTAAATGAGATGCGGGTGAAGTTGATTTATCGTATCGAAAACAAAGTCAATTATATTCTTATTTGAATGGTAATTTACGTTACATTATTATTGCTTTATTTTTGGAAGAAAATGACTATCAAAATCCAGCTGATGTTGATTTAAACCAAAGAAACATGCGAAGCTATAAATATGAAATTAACGAACTAGAAGTTCAAGATGACATTACCAAAGTTCGTAATTGATATAAATATTATACAAATACAAAAGTTTCGCCTTTATTTGACTTGCAAAAAGACCAAGATCAAATTGATTATCTTCTTTGTGAAAATGAAGAACAATGAATTGCACTTTTAGAAAAATGAAAATCAATCGGTAAAGCCGATCCTGAGATTCAACCATAAAGAAAAACTCATACTTATTAAGTATGAGTTTTTTCTAACCAATAGCACTGCGAGTACCTGATGTGTAAACATCTATTACTCCTTGGCCGTCTGTTTGATTTCCTGAGTTTCCAAGTTGAGCTTATTTTTTAGGCTTATTTTTTTATACATATATCAAAGATATATGACCTAAAGAAAAAAATGTTTTTTTTACTTACATTACACACATAAAATGATATAATAAGAGCATGAGTTACAGTTTATGCAAGAAAAAACAAAATGGAAAATATTATTTAGTTTTAGCTATTTCTAAAGGTTTTAAAAAAGGTTATGGAAATCAGATTGGTCTAGGGTACTGAGAAGATATCAAAGAAAAGTATGGATTATCTTCAATTGAAGATATAAAAGAAATAGCAAAAAAAGTAGATACATCTTTAGATAAAACTGTTGCAAAAGAAGAGTTTTTTAAATTATTAAAACCTACTTCTGTAAAAACAAGTATCCAAAATATTGGAGTTGATTTAATTTATAAAGTTATTAAAGAATTAGATTTATTTTCGGCATTACCAAAAAGTAAACATAAATCGTTAGAAGAGGTTTTGGAATTTTTCATAGCAACTAGAATTATCCTTCCAAGAAGCTATATGTCACAATATAAAAATAAAAGTGATTTTATAAATGATATTAATGTTAAAAAATCATCAATATATAACTATCTTGATGTTATTTTCGAAAATAAGAATTCTGTTTTAGTCAATTTATTTCAAAAAATAAATGAATTCACAAATCGTAATAATAAAGTTTTTCACTTCGATAACACAACAGTTTATTTTGAAAGCTTTACAAGAGAAGGAATAAGAAAAAACGGTTTTTCAAAAGACGGAAAACACAATGAAGATCAAGTAGTCATAGCAATGGCTGTAGATGAAAACGGAATACCAATACACTATAAAGTGTTCCCAGGTAACACGGCTGATGGTAAAACAATGTTATCCTTCGTTTTAGAACTTCAATCAATCTATAAAATAAAGGATATTATAATAGTTGCAGATCGTGGAATAAATAACAATGCAAACTTACGTTTCCTAGAACAAAAAGGAATTAAATATATATTCCAAAAAAGATTAGATACATTAAGTATTGGGATGAAAAAATTCATTCTTGAGGACAAACATTATGTTTTTAGAGATGAAATGTTTTGGAAAGAACAAATTGTTGAATCTGTTTGAAACAAAAATAGATTTAATGGTAAATACAGAAAATGATGTGTGTTTTTCAGTCCTGGGAAAAAGACTTTAGATAAATTAAAAAGAAATAATTTTATTGATAAATTGAATAAGAAAACTGTAAATGGAGAACTCCCACTTAGTTCTTTAGTTCCAGAATATAAAAAGAAATACATGGACATTGATGGCAAAACAGTGGGTAAATTAAATTGAGAGAAAATTAAGAAAAAAGAATCTGAAGATGGTTTTTACATTATTGAAACCAATATTTTAGATTTAACACCAGAAAAAGCTAATGAAATTTACAGAAAACAATGAAAAGTAGAAGAAAATTTCAGAACATTAAAATCTTCTTTACAAGTTAGACCTGTTTTTGTTCATAATGAACAGCATATACTTGCACATCTTTTATTATGTTTCATTGCTCTTGTTGTTTTAAAATACTGTCTTTATAAATTAAAGAAATATTATGAAATCAATGGAGAAATACAAAAAGTGACGTTAGATTTATTTGTGGATTCATTAAGAATGATGACTATAACAAAAAAAGAAGTAAATGGAAAAGTGGTACAAGAAATAATTAATGATTTGGATGAAAACCACAAAGAAAATATAAAAATTTATAAAGATTTTATCGCATGTATGAGTTAATTCTATGTGTGTAATTTTAAATGTAAAAAAACGAATACACCTTATTTATAGATGTATTCGTTTTTTATAGCGTCTCAACTTGGAAACTCAGGATCAATCGGTAAAGCCGATCCTGAGATTCAACCATAAAGAAAAACTCATACTTATTAAGTATGAGTTTTTTCTAACCAATAGCACTGCGAGTACCTGATGTGTAAACATCTATTACTCCTTGGCCGTCTGTTTGATTTTTATTTAAAACAAAAATCGGAAAGACATGGGTATTATTCGCTTGGTTTGATGATAATTCATAAATTTTAGAATCATTAACAAAAACTTGTAAAGTGAAATTCCCATAAATATTTGCTAAAAATGGGTATTTTCCATTAAATCCTAAAAAGCGAAGTGGTGTTAAATTACCATTACTATTATTAATTAAAACAGGTAAAGCATTTGCTTTATAACCTTGTTTTCAAGAATCACCTTGATTGTTTAAACTAAAAATTATTTTTAAACGATCTTGGGATTGCAATTTATAGCTAGCTAAATGTGAAGATAAAAATGCAACTTCAAAGAAAGAACCACCAAAGTAATTTAAGCTACCGATAGCTTTAGCTTGATTTGCGATAGCACTAAATTGAAAACTAAATGATCCGTTGGTGTCAAATGGTTTGGTAAAAAGAGTTTGATTTTCTTCCAATGTAAAATCATTATTTGCAAAATTAGCCTGCTTAAAGAAATTTAAGAAAGCAATTCAAAGAGCATCTTGATATGAAAAAGCTTGACCATTTGAAATTTTTGTATTTCAACTAGTTTTTCCATTCTCTTGAATATAAGAATTTAATTTTCTTAAAGTAGCTTCGTTTGCTCCCTCTGTTTCTAATTTTTCACGGAATTGAATTTTATAAGTGCTTGGAAAAAGTCAATAATCAGCTAATGAATTAGGGGTAACTTCACTTCGATTTGGTGTTTGATCTGGATTATTTCCACTACGTACAAAAATATTGAAAGATTGATCTTTTTTATCATAGGTATTGTAACTAATTGTTGAGTGATTAATGTTTTGTAAATTGAATTTTAAAATTCATTCTTCATTTGTTGTGGAACTATAATTTAAAAAAATAGAATTTGAAGCAAAATCAATTTGGTCTAAGGCAATCTCATAAAATTTGGAAGTACGAACTCCAAATTTAGCTTGTAATTTCAGTTTATTTTCACTTAAATATTTTTTAAGATGCTTCAAATTGAAAATAGCTTGACTATTATTTTTATCTTGAAAAGTTAATTGAACTTGCACTTTTGAGTTAGTACCGATGATATATTCAGCACCTGTTGGACGTGGATAATTTAAATTTACAAAAATATTATATCTTCCACCCTGACGCACATCCCCTGAACTTAAATCAAAACTATCGACTTGATTTTTAAATTCTATTATTTGTTGTTTTAGATCTTGAAATTTCAAGTTATTTAAAACATAAAACCTAACAAGATTTGTTTTTGAATTTTGGGTTTCGAAACTAGAATTTAAAGTTTCCAATAATGCAGAAAAATCATCCATATAATAATTTTGAGAAGCAAAATTATTAATTAACTGTTTAATTTCTTCTTGTTTATTAGTTCAATTTGATTTAATTTGTTCTTCAAGAGTAATAAGAAAAGAATTAAGCTCTTGATTCAAAGAACTTAATTCTGTATTGTTTAAATGATCGATATCAGTAATTTTGTTTTCAAGATTATGGAAGCGATCATTTAAATTACGCATATCAAAGAGAGAGTAATTGTCTTTAATTAAACTAAAAGCATGTAAATTTTCACTTTCTACTACTTCTGAGTTGGATTCGTGATTAGTAATAGGTTCTTCGTTGACATTTTCTGAGCTACCTGGGTTATTTTTAGTAATATTAACACGAATTTGATTTGCAAAATCAACAACTTCTTTTTGTCCAGGAGCTAAAAAATATCCATTTGGTAATTCACTTTGAACATCAATTTGATTAACATTATATTCTACTTTTTTACTAATTGTAGAAACCACTTTTTGTGAATCTATATCATAATAAATAACTTGTGAATCTTTCTTAATATAAACAACCTGAACAACAACGCCCGGTTGATACTCAACCATAGTTTCTTGATTGTTTGCTAATTTCATTCCTATTGGTAAATATTGAGTTAAGTCAATTTTATTAGCTAGAAAATCAATTTTTAAATTCATTTTCTCTTCTACTTTTTGCTTATTAACTTCAAAAACTAAAGTAAAGTATTTATATTTTGGTCGTACAGTTACCCGAATTACATCATTAATTGCAAATTCTTGAATATTTTCAACTAAAACAAAATCATGTGGAATTTGTCTTAAATCTAAATTAACAGTGGTTGTTTCTGGTAAAAAGTTTGCTTGATATGAACCAACTTTGGTGTTGTTTTCAAGCATAAATTCAAAAGTGACTAACTTTGTTATTTTAGATAAATTAATTCTTAATTCTGATGAATAATCAACTATATTTTCTTGACCCTGTGCTAGCTTATAACCTTCTGGGATAAAAGCGGTTAAATCAATTGTTTCCTGTTCATTTGGAATTGAAACAATTTTTTCTTCAATTTTTGAATTATCTAAATAAAAACTCAAAGTAGCACTTTTACGAACTGCTTTTTCGACCAAAACAACATCATTAACTTTTTGTAAATTAATAACTTGTGCTTGATCATTTGCTAAAAGATAATTATTTGGTAAATATTGAGGATTTGAATAAAGATCTAAAGTTTCCGTTTCATACGGAACACTTAATACTAATTCCTTACCAGGAAGTAGTTCATTATTTTGATCATGATGTACAAAATATCTTAAACGAATTTCTTTTGTATCTGGTACAACATCAACTTGCAGTTCTTCTTGGTTTGGTTCTAAATGGATTTGGTTGATCGCTTTGTTTTTTAGATGATATCCACTTGGAATTTGAAGTTGATCAATTTGTAATTGATCTTGTTCAAAAGGAATAACAAGAACATGAGATTTTAATAATGAATTATCATCGTTATTAACAATGACAATATTAAGATTTTTTTGAAGTTGTCTTACTAAAACACTAATTAAATAAATACCATCCTGATTTGAATCAATTTGATAACTTTCAAATTCAAAATTATTAGGAACATGACTTTTTGCAAGTTCGCTTAATTTTGTTTCACTTGCTAAGCTCTTAGTTTCATATGAATAAGGCTCAGCAACTATTTTTTTGTTTTTATTTGAATCATATTTATAGTAAACAAATTCATAAATATTCTTTGTATTTTTATCGTTTTGCCGATCTTTGACATTATAGACAATACCAGCTGCTGTTGTAGCAACCAAAACTGAAGCTCCAACAACACCCGCTAAAACATACAAAGACTTAGTGCTTAATTTTGTTTTCATTGATTTAATCTTTCTTTGTTTATTGTTTTTCTTTACACTTATTTTATTACAAAAAATAAAAAATTCAATAAAAAGCTACTCAAAAAGTAGCTTCATTTTGGTAATTTTTTGCAAAATTTCTTAAAGAAGTTCAATTCCTTCTTTAGCAACTTTTTCACGGTACTCTTCTGGTCAATAACTCGCTTGTACTTCGCCAATATGTGCTTTTTCTAATAAAAACATACTTACTCTTGATTGACCAATTCCACCACCAATTGTTAATGGTAAGTTTTCTTCAACAACAGCTTTATGATAAGGTGAAAGTTTTTTTACTTCCTCAGCACTTAAACCACTTTGTTTGACAATACTCTCTTGATCTACTCTAATCCCCATTGAAGAAAGCTCAATAGCACTTTGAAGAACATGTGAATAGACAATTAAATCACCATTTAAATCTCAATCATCATAGTCGAAAGCACGTTTACTATGAATTAATTTTGATTTTAAGGGGTATCCTATTTGGTAAACAAAAATTGCTCCTTTTTCTTTTGCTAATTGAGTTTCACGATCTTGAATGCTTAAATTTGGATATAAATCTTCAAGTTCTTGTGAGCTAATAAAATAAACTTCATTAGCTAACTGATCAGTTAAAGTTGGGAATAATTTTTGTAATTTTAATTTAGTAGCTTTTAAAGCTTCATAAATTTGATTTACTGTTTGTTTTAAAAAATCTAAATTACGATCTTTTCTTAAAATCACCTTTTCTCAATCTCATTGATCAACATAATAAGAGTGTAAGTTATCAAGTATTTCTTCTCTTCTAATTGCATTCATATCTGTATAAAGACCCTCATAAGGTGCAAAATGATATTTTTGTAAAGCATAACGCTTTCATTTAGCGAGTGAATGAACAACTTCAAGACGCTCTTTTGAATCTCTTGGTAAAAATCAAACAGGCTCTTCTCCGTTTAAACCGTCATTTAAACCTGACTCTTTTGAAACAAAAAGTGGAGCTGTTGCACGAGTAAGGTTGAGGTTTTTCTTAAGTTCCTCATGAAAAATTTTTTTTAAATCTTGAATCGCACTTTGTGTTTGGCGAACACTTAATTTTGGAATATACATAAAATCTCCTTGTTTAATTATTTTTAATATTATAAATTAATAATGTATTCGTATCATTTTTCTACTTTGTATGGATTTCAAATAGTTTTAGAACTTGCTTTAACATTATAATTTTCACTTAAAAAAATCTTATAATGAATCGAATTACATTTAGCTCTAAAAATTGTTAAAACTAAAACCGCAAAAAAGATTAGAGAGCAAATAATAACAGATAGTTTTAAAAGAAGTTTGTGCAAGTTTGTTAGAACTGCACCTTGAAAATGAAAAGTTAAACCAATTCCTAAAAGAATTAAAAAGATTGCTCAAAAAGTTATGCCAAGGACAAACGGATAACTAATTTGTTTGCGAACTTTATCTGCAAGAACAATTAATTCAAAATGTAACTTCGTAAATAAATTCTCACTAGCAAAAACAAGTAAATTTTTGCGAAAAATTCATAGTCCATAAATTGGAATTAAAAGCAAGCGAAAATTCATAATAAAAACCGGATTAAACACTTGAATTTTAGTGATTAATTCTCTTAACATCAAACAATTAATTAAAAAAAGAATTGAAGTTATTAAACATAAAAAACCAATTACACTATAAAGAACTATTTTTAAATAATATTCTTGATTTACAAATCCAATTTGAAAATCAAAAATTGTAAAATAAAGAGCCAGTGGAACACAAATTGAAGCTACAACTAAAAATAATAAACTAAATTGTGCACCAAGCATTTTTCTCAAATAAGATAAAATATTGAGAAAATTTTTGTTTAAATTATCAGTGAATTTTAATAACATAATAGAAATATTATAAAATATAAACTAATATTGTTTTAATGAATTTTATTCAAAAAACAAGTAAGGAAAATCAAAATGAAAAAAACAAGTAAATGAATTTTATGATCGTCATTATTAATCGGTGCTACAACAATAAGTGGAATGAGCGTCTTTTTTGTTCCCTCTGGAATTTATGATACAAAAATTGCTCACTATAAACAAGAAGAAATCAATAATAAAGTTATTGATTTTGATAATGATCAAGTTTTACAAAATTATCAAAATGTTTTACAACTTCAAGATCAAGCGGATATTAACATTTATTTTTCTACTTTTGGCGTGCAAACTTTTTACAATATGATTAGAATGTCAATGTTAGCTAACACAGAAACTCATTTTTTATGAACAAGTAAAATTGCAATTCAGAGCAATTTTAACGAAGATGCTTATCGTCATTTTATTCAAAATGATAAAAAGATAGTAAAAAATAATCAAGTTTAAACTAGGACAGAAAAAATTAACAATTTATCAAATTGGATAGCCCCATACTATATTCGTATGGGGTTTTTCAATTCAAACATGATTGAATTCTAAATTTATTGTATCAATGAACATAATTAGATATCACTTTTTCTAGTTCACTCAAAGTCATAGCTTTGATATTTAAATCTCTAATTAATTCAGTTTTTAAATTTGAAAATCAATATTCCACAACTCTATTATCTAAACTATTTCCTACTTTTGAAAGTGAAATTATTCCACCTTTATTTTGAATAAAACGAGAAAAATCATCAGATGTATAAGTTGAGCAATGATCTGAATGTAATATAAAACTTTTTTCAAAATCAACATTTTCAAATGTTTTGTAAATTAATTTGGAATCATTAAATTTAGAAAGAGAAAAACTAATTATTTCTTTAGTTTTATGTTTAATTACTACTGAAAGATAAACATTATTGTTTATTGCATCTTTTGTCGCTGGAAGATATGTTACATCAGTAGCATATATATTTCTGTTATATACATCATTATAATCTCTATTAACAATGTTTTCTTTTATGACAGATGTATTCTTTACTTCTTTTAGTTTTTTTCTTTTTCTGACATTGCAAAATAAACCTAAGGCATTCATATATCTTCCCAGAGTTCTTTCGTTTATGTCTATTTTATAGTGCTTTAAGATAAAATATTTTAATTTTTGTCTACCATATTTAGATCTATTTTGTTTAAATGAATCAATAATCAAGTCTTGGTACTTTATTTTTCTGGATTTAATTCTAGGAGCAAAATTATTTCTTTTATGTTTGGATATTGTTTGTCTACAAAGATACAACAAAATAGCAAGTTTATACGAAGCCATATTAATATGTGATGCCTCTTGAACTTTTTCTGTTTTAAATTTATCTTTTGTAATTTCTCTATATCTTTTTGCAATTTCAATTAAATCTTCTCGTGTAAAAATGTCTCAATTTATATCTTGTTCTTTCGCTTTTCTTGACCTACCGGTTCCAGGCTTTCTTGGTTTTTTATTCATATTAAAATTATAATGTTTTAATATTCTTCGTAATCTCGCTTTCACATATTTATCTTTTGCTTTTGCACCATATTTATACATCAGTTCAATCGCATCCTTTTTACCTAATTGAAAAAATGTATTATAAATTTCTTTTTCTTGTTCTTCTGTAAAATGTTTTCCCATTTTTTCTCCTTTAAAAATATAAAAAATTAACATTCGAAGGAATGTTAATTTTTATTGTCCTAGTTTAAGTTTGAGCAAACAATCCCAAATCAAGTGTAACTAATTTAAATTCTATCTCAGAAGGTACTGCAATTAAAAAAATCAAAACAATTGCACGTGAAAATCCTAATAAGAAAATTTTCGTTTGAATCAACTCAGATCATGTAACCAAAGATATTAGGTATATTGAAGAACTTTCAACTTTAAAAAATGTAATTGTAAATGGTCTTGAAGATTCAAATGTCATTAGTTCCCTTCTAGTTAGTGATTGATTAGATAAAATCAGTACAGATGAATACCACTATAATGCAAAAACTAAAACATGAGAAACTCCGTTTACAACTTATGATCGTTATTCACAATATTTAACAATTAATTTTTATGAAGATTATAATATCTTTTTTACAAACCAATCTGATGTTAGCGAGCTTAAATCTCGTGGTTTAAGAAGTGATAGACTTTTTGGTTATTTTACTAATTCTGGCGAAGAAATTAAGGATGCAATTTTTACAACACGTGATAAAAATAACAAAAGATTAATTTCTTACTGATCTACAATTGTTGGTCTTGATTGGGAAAAAGAACGTGATAAGGTTAATGGCGACACAAACAACAATCACAAAGAAAGTTTAATAATTTTAGGTGGTTCTGAATCAGATCGTGATTTAATCGGAACTATTGCAAAACATTATTCTGATACTTACAACATTTATTATAAGGGTCACCCTGGAGCAAATAAATTTAGTTCGTTTGTTGACAACGAAGTTGGAGCTCATATTCCATTTGCTTTTCAAGATTTAATCACTGGTGAAACAAGCGAATATATTCTACCGAAAGCTAACATCGTAAGAGCTCTTGAAAGTCAAATTTCCTCTGAGGAATTAACGACTTATCATGCTTTAAGTATGGATGAGAAAAATAATTACAATGGTCTTTGATTTAATAAGTGAGTTTTAACCGATTTTGGTTCTGGTGCTGTTAAAGGAATTATTAACGGAAAAAATGTTGTCCAAGATATTATTGCAATTCGTCAAAATCAGGCACCTTTATTAGTGACATCTCAGCAACCAGAACTATATCAAAATTATCTCCAAAGTGTCATTAATAATTTACTTGTAAAAAACTTTATTGAAGTAAAACTCAAAAACGAAAAAGCAACTTTAACCAATTTAAACTTAAATGATTTAACAATTGCTGACTTTAATTTCACCATCTCAAGTAAGGCCTTTTTACAAAATCTTCAAATCAACGAAATTAAAAGTGTGAATTTAGATACTAATCAAATTGTTTTTGTTGGTCAAGTTACGACAAATAATAGTAATTTAAATAAACAAAAAACTTATAATATAGAAATAGTATGAACAAATAAAAAATAAGAAAGGAAAAATATGTTTGAAAATCAAGAAACACAATATACACCAGAATATACAATTCAAATAAGTTCTCAAAAAAATAAATTTTACGGTTTAATTGTCGGAACATTTGCAATTGCTCTTCTAATTACTTTTGCACTAACTTTTGCATTTACCAAAATTTTTAATTGAACCGCAAGCACTCCTTCACTTTTACCGATCGAAGTACAAATCGGACTTCTTATTACATTTTTAATTTTAGGAATAATTTCATTAATTGTTGTTAATACTAAAAAAAGACCAATTTGAATCCAATTAATCGCTCTTATTTTTATTATGATCTTTTTCGCAACAGCATTTAGTTCATTAATCGAAATCTATGACCTTTCAAATAGTTGAAAATTACTCGCTTTACTTGCTGCACCTGCTTTAATTATGGCGAT